>CBDURK010000076.1:0-10195 GCA_965369645.1 uncultured bacterium
GCGTTCATCATGTCCGCCTCCGGCAAAGCCAGCTCCGCGTTTTCGACCAATCGCGTCAACCTCGTCAAGGAAGATGATGCATGGAGAATTTTCCTTGGCCTGTTTGAACAAATCGCGTACACGGGATGCCCCGACGCCGACGAACATTTCTACGAAATCGCTGCCGGATATACTAAAGAACGGAACATCGGCCTGCCCTGCTATGGCCTTTGCAAGCAATGTCTTTCCGCATCCGGGCGGGCCTACCAGCAGAACTCCGCGAGGGATTCGGCCGCCTAATCGCTGGAATTTCTTCGGATTTTTCAAAAACTCGATTATCTCCGCAACTTCATCTTTTGCCTCTTCTACGCCGGCTACGTCATCGAATGTTACTTGGACACGGTCTTTTCCCTGAAGCTTATGTTTGCTTCGACCAAACGACATCAGCATACCGCCGGCACCGCCGCCAAGTTTTCGGGCAAAAAGAAAATAGAAAACTGCCACCAAAAGAACTATCGGCAGTAACATGCTTATTATATTCAGCAGCCAGATATGCTGCTCGGGGAAGTTGACCTCAATGCCCTTTGTCTCTAATTCTTTGAGAAATTCATCAGGGAGCAAGTCCGGGTTGTAATTCACCGTGAAAGCTCTTGGTGCTTTTTCTTCTGTGCCGGCGGCATCCGATTTGAATTTACCCTTTATCTCAGTATCGCCGATCTCAACACTTTCGATGTCCCCGCCTTCAGCATATTCGAGAAATTCTGTCCAGCTTATTTTTGCGCCACCCTCAAACTTTTGCAGCATCATCAATGATGTAAAAATCACAATTGCGATTATCAGATAGAAAAAAGGCCCGCGTTTATATCGAGGAGGTATCGGCTTTTTTCCGGGCTTGTTTTGTTGGCCTTGACGTTGTTGCGGATTTGGATTGTTGTCTTGATTGTCAGTCATAATTTGCGCTTTTTGTATCCCCGTTTTCCAGGGATGGATTTTCCCCCTGCAAAAGCAGGATTGATTCAAAATTTCGATATTACCACTTTACTTCCATTCGTTCTACGATTTTCCTCGCCAGATTGTTTGCCGCTAAATTCGAAGCATATTTAATATCTTGCTGTTGGTATTCAGAATAGCTCGCAGTTGCGCTTATAGATAAGTTATCGATCAAAAGTTCTCCGGTCTTTAGATTTTTCCAGTCAACCAGGGCTGTCAACTCCACTTCTTTTTCAAGAATCAGACCTGTTTCCCGTTCGGTGCTGAGCGCCGTCTCACCTATTGATACTATTTGACCGCTCATAATCGTATCGGCACGGTCCCGGCTTGAGACTATTTTATACGGTGTCTCTACCTCAATTCGCTTCGACAATGCATCGGTAAGTTCGTATTCGGCTCCTCGTCGAAAGCTCTGGTTGTCGAACATTTCCAGATAGACTGTGTCAATTTCTTGTGGAAACAGCGATTGGTTGGAATAGCCGTCCAGTCCGGCGCATCCGCTCAGACCTAAAATACTCAGCATAATAATACAAGAGCACACCGCCGCAAATATGCATCGAACTGTACTGAAACGGTTGTCTTTAAGATTTTGTATCTTCATTTTCTCTCTCATTGCCGCCCGAATTCACGGAAAGTATTTCTTTTGCCATCTCTGCCGCCTTTGTATCGGGCCAGTCGCTAACCACCATGTCAAAATAGAGATTAGCAGACTTCTTGTTACCGGTCCTCTGATAATATTGGCCGATACTGAATTGTTTGTAGGCTAATTGCTCGTTTATCTCTTTGAGTACCTCGTCAACATCTATTTCTTCTGTGCCTGCCGGAAATAGCAGCTTGAATTTTTCATAACAGCTTTTTGCAATACTCAGGCTCGATGCGTCATAAAACGGTCTCTTATGCTCAGGATGATTGTTATAGGCGGCATGTTTGCATCGAGCCATATTGAGCAGCGCGTCCCTGCCGGTTTTTCCTGCCTGGTATTGCGATGATATCTCCCACCATTTGAGGTACGACGCATTAAATTCTTTCTTTCTTTCGTAATGTTCAGCCACCGCTATAGATGCGTTTAATCCCATCTGTGTGTCGAGGCCCGCCCGGTCGGTAATCTTCTCCATAATCCTGACGCCCTCGGAGTATCCTTTCAACTTGATGACACGGAGCACCCGTTTCTTCTGGCCGCCTAAATAAGCCGTTGCGATGGCATATTGCCTGTCCATAACCTGATCGCGAAAATCACTGTCGGGCTGTTCGGTAAGCAGCTTCTCATAGATTCTCAGTGCTTTGTTGAAATCGCCTTTTTCTTCGTATTGTTGCGCCATTGCAACAGTCGCCTCGGTGCCTATCGGCGTATCAGGGGCCTGCTCGCTGATTCTTTCCATAATTTCAAGGCCCTCTTTGTATCCTGTTACTTCGAAAACGCCAAGGACGGTTTTTTTCTGTCCGCCTAAAAATGCCGTCGCTATTGAAAACTGCCTGTCTAAGGCCGCATCGCGAAGCTCACTCTCGGGGTATTTAGTGATAAGCTTTTCGTAATTATCGACCGCCTGGGTGAACTTGCCTTTGCAAAAGAGCATTTCCGCCTTGATAAAAATGTCTAAATCAGGGCCTGCTATTTCGGGAAAGTCCTTTTTCAGCTTATCGAACGCCTGACGGGCAGCCTTGGTTTGGCCGGTATTGACGAGCTTCTTCGTTTGCGCCACAGCCAACAGAAATTTGTCCCTGCCCTCAGCCGTAACGGCCTTCCAGTCCTGGTCTTTTCCCAAATGCCAGGTGTCCGCCGATACCATCGATATCGCAGACACTACGACAGTCAGTGCCAGTGCCATTAATCGCATTCTATATTTTAGCATATCCATGCCCCGCCAATTCTTCTTTATTTTGAAGGTTATTGGTAAATCGCTAAGCATTATACCTGTTCCCAAAGCTATTGCAAACCCGCTCTTTAAAATATAATATCTTAAATCTTCCCTCAATATTTGCAAGAAAACTTGTTTTTTGTATATTTGCCGGTTATAAAGCTATGGACTTATCAACCATGTTTTTTAAGATGCTAATGGAGGTGCAAAATGGCTAAAGGTTTTTGGACAGTTTTGTTAACAATAGCGGTCGTTGTAAGTTTGGTACTTGTTTTCGGCTGTCAGTACGATCCCCTGACTGATTTGTCTCTTGCCACCGGAAGCGTTCGCTCCATAACGGTTGACGATTATGTGGACAAGATGAAGGCCGGCTGGGTCGGGCAGATGGCAGGCGTCGGCTGGGGCGGACCTACCGAGTTCAAATACAAGGGCCAAATCATACCCGAAGATAAGATGCCCCAGTGGAAACCGGAGTTGATTAACCAGTTCCAGCAGGATGACATTTACGTTGAGATGACTTTCATGCGGACGCTTGAGCTGTACGGCTTTGATTGTTCTATCCGCCAGGCGGGGATTGATTTTGCCAACAGCGGCTATCGTCTCTGGCATGCAAACAGAAATGGTCGTGATAACTTGCGCAAAGGAATTGCTCCGCCCGACTCCGGACATCCAGAGTTTAATACACATGCCGATGATATAGATTATCAGATTGAGGCCGATTACGCAGGCCTGATTGCGCCGGGCATGCCGAATGTGGCTATCAAGCTGGGTGAAAAATTCGGACGGCTGATGAACTACGGGGACGGCCTTTACGGAGGCCAGTTTGTCGGAGGAATGTACGCCGAGGCGTTCTTTGAAGATGATATGGTAAAGATTGTCCAGGCCGGCCTAAAGTGCATTCCAAAAAAGAGCCAGTTCGCCGAATGTATCCTGGATGTGCTTGCATGGTACAAAGCAAATCCCGACGACTGGCAGAAAACGTGGCAGCTCATCAACGAAAAGTATCATCTGAACACTGCATATCGACGTTTCTCGTGTAGCGGGCCGAAAGGCGATTTCAATATCGATGCCAAGATTAACGCCGCTTACATCGTGATGGGTCTGCTGTATGGCGAAGGCGACCCGGACAAGACGATAATCATATCGACACGCTGCGGCCAGGACTCCGACTGCAATCCGTCCAACTCAGGCGGTATATTGTTTACCACCATCGGATTTAAGAATCTGCCCGACAAGTTCAAATCGGCCCTGAATCCCCAAGGCAAGTTCAGCCATACGCCATACAACTTCCCAACCCTCGTGGAAGTAAGTAAGAAACTCGTCCGCCAGGCGGTTAAGCGCGAAGGCGGCAGGATGGTGAAGAACAAGGAAGCTCAGGATGTCTTTATCATTCCGGTTAGAAAACCAAAGCCTACGAAGCTCGAACAGTGCTGGGAAGCCGGCCCTGTTGCAAACAGTAAATTCACGGATGAAGAGATGGCACAGATAAAAGTCCCGGAAGAATAAGGCTTATCCGGAATTGATATTTACAGGGCGGCTATAAGCGTTTTGCTTTTTAGCCGCCCTTTTTTATTTGATGTCCCTGATATATAGTTATGGCGTGGTTTCATTGACAAGTTACTTTAATTCTGGTATTCTCTTTCGTGAGGTAACAGAAGATGAAATTGATAAAAGTCCTCTGCTTGATTTTGGCGTTCGCACCAATAATCGTTGAATACGACTATATACTTCCTTCAGACATAACACCATTGCACCGGGCCGCCATGGATGGTGACATTGACCAGGTCAAAAAGCTGATTTCGGGTGGTTTTTATATAAATGCACAGAATATGGTCGGCAATACCCCGCTGCACTTAGCTGCCCAGAACGGCCTCAAGGATATTATCGAGCTTCTTCTTGCCGGCGGTGCCGATGTAAACATAAAGAATATGAGCGGCCGAACACCATTGCACTATGCCGCACAGCGGGGCCACATGGAAGCCTCTGAACTTCTGATTACAAAAGGCGCCTTTGTCGATGCGAGAAATAAATCCGGCGGTACTCCCCTGCACTATGCCGCCAATACAGGACATGGAGATATGGTCGAATTGCTTTTAGGTCATGGTGCGGATATTAATGCACAGGGCGAATCCGGCGGCACACCCCTGCATGGAGCGGTCATAAATGGCTGCAAAGATGTCATCGAATTGCTTGTACTAAAAGGCGCCGATATCAACATCAAGGACAGGGGCGGCAATACCCCGCTGAGCGAGGCCGTTCAACTGCACGATAAGGAAGCGGCTGAATTTCTTGTCGTTAAAGGAGCCGAGGTAGAAGATGTGATAAACAGCCTTCTCAGGAAAGAGTTAAAACCATTGCTCAAGGCCGCAAAAGATGGTGATTTCAGCACTGTTAAATCACTGATTTCAAATAGTGCAAATGTAAATATAACCGACTGGCAAAGCAAAACCCCTCTGCACCATGCAGTAGAAGCCGGGCATATAGAAATTGTTGGTTTGCTACTGGCCAACCGAGCCTGGGTCAACGCCAAAGACGCATGGAACTGCGAAACACCTTTACACATGGCTGTACGAATTCACCGCATGGACATAATGCAGCTTCTAATTGCTTACGGCGCCGACGTCAATGCAAAAAAACAATTGGATGATACCCCCCTGCTAATGGCGGCTCTCGCAGGCCCCGAACACTTGGAGAAACATTTGAGTGCCCAAGGTCATGATGTCACAACGAATACAGCTACATATCTCAGAGAATTGGAAAAATTCAAAAGCCTCCTGAAAAACGACACCAAAGTCGATTCGAGAAATTTGACAGACGCAACACCCCTGCACCTGACAGCCCTGGATGGCAACATCGAGCTGGCAGAATTACTTATCTCTAATGGAGCTGATATAAATGCAAAGTGCAAATTCGGCGAAACACCTCTGCACTTTGCCGCCGGAGGCGGACACAAGGAGATAGTTGAGCTTCTAATAACAAAAGGCGCCGACGTTAACGCAACAGACTACCAGCGACAGTCCCCTCTAAAATGGGCAAAAGACAAAGGCCAAACAGAAATCGTAGAACTTTTACTAAAGCACGGGGGTAGGTTATAATAATTTTATAGTATTTTTACCTTACGAATGTTATAATACAGTTTTAATGACGTAAAGACTTAGGAGTATAAAAAATGTCGGAAAATTTGAATCGTCGAGATTTTTTCAAGAAGTCCCTGATAGCCTCGGCCGGAGTTACGTCGGCTTTGAGTCTTGAAGAGAAGAACTTATTAGCACAAATGAAAAAACCCGCCAAACAAACCGCAGACTCGGTCAAAGGCCTTCCGAGAGGCAAAATAGGCGACCTTAATATCAGCAGGATAATTTGCGGCGGAAATCTAATAGGCGGCTGGGCACACAGCAGGGACCTGACTTACGTATCTTCTCTGGTCGTGGCTTATCATACCGATGAAAAGATCTTTGAGACATTGGAACTGGCTGAGGAGAACGGCATCAATGCCATTTTGACAAATCCTGTTTCCGACAGGGTCATCAATAAGTATTGGAATGAAAGAGGCGGTAAGATTCAGTGGATATCGGATTGTGCCGGTGGGCCGGACATCAAGACTGGAATAAAACGCTCCGTCGATAGTGGAGTCCATTCGGCTTATATACAGGGCGGGCTTGCCGATAGGGCAGTCCAAAAGGGCCAGGTTGACCTGCTGGGCGAAGCGCTCGAATATATCAAGGAGCAGGGCATACCCGGCGGAATGGGAGCGCACTTGCTCAGTACGGTCAAAGCCTGCATCAAAGCCGGCCTCAAACCCGATTACTGGGTCAAGACACTGCATCCCGGAAAGTATTGGTCGGCTAAGATTCACCCTGAGAACGATAATATCTGGAGCAAAACTCCGAAAGAGACAATAAAGTTTATGGAAAAGCTGGATACACCTTGGATTGCTTATAAGGTACTGGCCGCCGGTGCAATTCATCCGAGAGACGGCTTCAAATATGCTTTTGAAAATGGTGCAGATTTCCTCTGCGTCGGGATGTTCGATTTTCAGGTTATCGAAAATGTGCTCATCGCAAAAGATGCACTCTCCAATAAAATGAGCAGACGCCGTCCCTGGAGGGCGTAACACGTTTAACACTCAATAGAAGGGTGCAGAAAATGTCAAAAGATTTGAATCGCAGACAGTTCGTCAAAAAATCCCTCCTTGCCTCCGCCGCCGTTACATCCGCTGTGAGTCTTGAAGAAAAAGCCTTAATGGCGCAAATGAAAAAGCCCACTAAACAAACCGCAGGCTCTGCCAAAGGCCTGCCCACAGGCAAAATCGGCAATGTTAAGATAAGCAGGGTAATCTGTGGCGGAAATCTAATCGGCGGATACGCTCACAGCAGAGATTTGATTTATGTATCTTCTTTACTTAATCACTATTTCACGGATGAAAAGATTATAGAAACCCTCCAAATATGCGAGGAAAACGGAATCAATACTATCATCACCGGCACCGGCTCGGCCAGCCTTTTGAAAAAATACTGGAACGAAAGGGGCGGCAAAATCCAGTGGTTCGCTCAGTGCACGGCCAAGACAGACGACCTCACAAGTGACGTTAAAATGGCCATTGATAACGGAGCAACCGGGGCCTTTGTGATTGGTAACGTCGGAGACAACTGGGCCAGGAACAACAGAACCGACCTTATAGGAAAAGTCGTGGATTTCATCAAACAAAACGGAATCATCGCAGGTGTCGGCGGACACAACCTGCGCACACCTATGGCCGCTGAAAAAGCTGGCATCGACGCCGACTTCTACATGAAAACCCACCACAGTACTAAATACTGGTCCACACGAAAACCCCAGCAGCAAAAAGATGTGATTGATAACTACAATGAGGACAACTACTGGGACAAGAATCCCGAAAAAACCGTAGAGTTTATGAAGACGGTGACAAAGCCCTGGATTGCTTATAAGGTATTGGCCGCCGGCGCTATTCATCCAAGAGACGGATTCAAACATGCTTTTCAAAACGGCGCCGATTTCCTCTGCGTCGGCATGTTCGATTTTCAGGTCATTGAAGATGCGCTTATTGCCCGGAATATTTTGTCCGGCAAAATAGAAAGACAGCGCCCCTGGAGAGCGTAACAAATCAGTAGTCCTTGAATCCTTTCATCCACTCCGGCCAGTCGGAAGTCTGAACAAGTCCCGCCTGCGTCCACGGCCCGGTTGTATCGTACTCCCGATGCCACTTCAAAGTCCAGAGCTCCTTAAGCCCGACCTTTCTGGAAGAGAAATCCGCAAACACGCTGTTCACAAATCCGGCATGCCGGTTGATGCAGAGCATTTTCATCGCATTCGAAGTCCAGTCGTCCCTCTGACCCTCAAATAACGGGGGATTATCGGTATGGTGCGGCCTTGTATCCCACCACAGGTCATCCAGAAAAACTGGTATATTAGCCGCACCACTGACATCGCGGCTCCTCCAGTAGTGTTCACCCGGCTTGCCGCCCTCTCTGCCCGGCAGCGGGTCGGTAATCCATATATTAATTCCATAGCTGCCGTACTCGTCATAATAGTTCGTCCACGCCGCAAGCGGTACCTGCCAGCCCTGGTCGTAAGGTTTCGTAGCCGTCGGACAGCAACAGAGTTCCTGGTTATGTATATAGTAAGGCCGCAGCACAGTCATCCAACTGAAATCCTGGTCCGCGCCGACGTTCCAGCCTCTATGAAAATAGCCGTTGTTATCATCTGTGTACATCGAAAAATAAAGGCCCCACTGCTTCAGGTTCGACTGGCAGGCAACAGCCTTTGCCTGTCCCTTAACTCGCTGCAATGCCGGCATCAGGACCGCCATTAATAACGCTATGATGGCGATAACTACCAATAGCTCTATTAAAGTAAATCCCCGCGCAAATCTTCCGCCTTTACCGCTGGGGATACTTTTGTCTTTTGGGATAAAGTCCTTTCCAATGCTCATATCAGGCCTCCTTCTCTATCTATAAAGGTTCCGCCAAACTGATATTTTCACCGCACACTATGAGTTATGCGGATTACCTTTGTAATTTCGTCAATTTAAGCGGCGCCGTCATCGTAATCTTACTGCCGCGATTCTCTTCGGTATCAATCTCAAACTGTCCGCCTAACTGCTCCAATCGCTGCCGGATACTAAAAAGCCCGAATTTGGTCTCTTCAATCGCTGTTGATATCACTTTTACAGAGTCAAATCCTTTGCCGTCATCTTCGACATCGATGTGTATGTGCTCGTTAACTCTGCGAACAGAAACCTTTACTTTGCGTGCCTGGGCATGCTTGATAACATTGACAAGCAATTCCCGTACATTACGGAACAAAAGCGCCTGAATGTCATCATCCAGCGGCTTTTGCTGACCATCATCGACAAATTCGGTTTCGATTCCCTGTTTCTCCCGGACTTGCACGTCAAGCCATTCGGCCACAGCCGCCTCAAAACCGAGCTCATTTAATATAGGAGAGCTGAGGTCAAATGTTAACGTTCTCGTGTCCCGAATAATTTGGCCAATATTATTACATATTTCTTCCAAAGCCTTTGTAAGTTCGCTGGAGGTTGCAGAGTGGTGAAGTTCGTCAAGTTTGATCTTGGAAAACACAAGAGACTGGCCTATTTGGTCATGCAGCTCCGTAGCTATGCGGCGTCTCTCACTTTCCTCAGTAACAGACAACTGCGAAGCCAGAGACTTAAGCTTTGTCTGATAGTCTAAAAGTTTTTCCTCCGCCTTCTTACGCTCGGTTATATCTCGAATAGCAGTGATTCTACATTCTTGTCCTTTAATTAGAACAGTTTTACCGCAAACTTCTACATCGAGGACTGATCCATCCTTCCGAAGTGCTTTGTGTTCGTAAGGTTTCTCGTATCCGGATCGAATTTTCTCCGTGACCAATTTTCGGTCCTCTGGTGCCACCAGCATTTTGACTTCCTTTCCGGTTATTTCATCAGGCTCGTAGCCAAACAGATTTGTGAAAGCGGCATTAGCATCGACAAACCTGCCTTCCTTAGTGATGACTATTCCTTCAAATGCCGCATTAGAGAGCGAACGAAATCTCTCTTCGCCTTCCCTTAGCTCCTTCTCCGCCTTCTTGCGCTCGGTGATGTCATTCACAAAAACAAAGATATATTCCTTATCTTCAAATTTTACAAAGTTGTTCCTTATCTCAACCGGGAATATATTGCCACTCTTATGTATATTGAGAGTTTCAAAAGACATTGAGCCTTTCTGCCTGAGTTCTTCCCAATGTGACGACCATCGTTCTTTTGGAAAATTCGGGTCTATATCATGCACTGTCATGGAAAGCATTTCTTCTTTTGAATATCCAAGCTGCCTGCAACCGGCTAAATTAGCATTTACAATTCTTGCGTC
>CBDURK010000077.1:0-10148 GCA_965369645.1 uncultured bacterium
AGATGGTAATTGAAAATCTCTATCCCAAGCCCAAGCTGCTGATTCTCAATTACCCGCATAATCCGACGGCTATGACTGTTGATGAAGGATTTTTCGAACCGGTGGTGGAGCTGGCAAAAAAGTTCGGCGTAGCGGTTATCCACGACTTCGCTTATGGCGAGAGCTGTTTCGACGGCTATAAAGCACCGAGTTTCCTTTCGGTTAAAGGTGCCAAGGACATCGGCGTTGAATTTATCACGATGAGCAAGCCGTACAATATGGCCGGCTTTCGAACGGGCTTCGTTGTGGGCAATAAAGATATGATTGATTATCTCGCCACGATAAAAGGCTATTACGATTACGGCATATTCCAGCCAATACAAATAGCCAGCATTATTGCGATGCGGGAATGTGAACAGGATATAATCGACCAGAACCTGAAGTACCAATCCCGGCGGGACGTGGTTTGCGAAGGTCTCGAAAGGATTGGCTGGGAGGTTGAAAAACCGCGCGCTTCAATGTTCGTATGGGCAAAAGTGCCGAAGGAACATTCAAAAGGCAAGGGCAGTATCGATTACGCACTGGACCTTATGGAGTATGCCGAAGTTGCAATCGCTCCGGGCAGGGCTTTTGGCGAGGGCGGCGAGGATTATATGCGAATAGCTCTTGTGGAAAACAAGCAGCGTCTGCGACAGGCGATTCGCAATATAGCCCGATACGTGCGCAAGGACCTATAATAAGCCAGGTGGGCAGGCTAAAAAAGAGAACTAATCATCTCGATATAATTACGTATTTCGGGCTGTAATAGCTTGCCGAAGCGAGAAAAACCTTGACTTTTTGGCCTAAATATGCTTTAATAGTACTGTATAAAGCTTGAAAATTTACCCTTGTAAATAGGCGTAAATTGAGTGCATAGTTGAATTATGTCACTGGGGGGAATGTGATGAAACCGGGGGGTTCACCATTCTTTGGCTCGAAAATTTTAATATCAGCTCTTGCTATAATTGTCGGCTGGCTGTTTGTGCCCGCATACTGCCAAACTTCCGAAGTTGCGCTTCTGCTTCAGCAGACACCGAGCAAAGGCGGCGCAATTACACCTGATGTAGGTGTTTATCATTATAAGCAGAATTCAGAAGTTACTTTAACTGCGGCGCCAAAACCGGGTTATCAATTCCTTTACTGGATTGGTGATGTGAGCGACTCCTCGGCAATCAGCACGATGGTTTACCTTGATAAACCGAAAATCATAATTGCGGTGTTTGAGCTGGGCGGAAATGGTGTGCCGTCTGTGGAAAAGGGCATCTCCGGCGGCGGAGGTGGCGGCGGAGGAGGAAACGGTTTTGTTAGTCCTGCTATGACCTTTGGACAGGCCGGCAGTATAAGTGGTGTTGCCGGGGGCGTAAAACCGAAAATATACCAGTCCGCATATCCAAAAAGTGAAGTGATACCTGAGCCTGCTACTTGTATATTGTTAGGCTTTGGCAGTTTGTTTGCTCTTGTAAGACGAAGAACTAAAAACAGATCTTAGTCAAACTCGTGGCCGCACGTATCTTCGGTAATAAACTCAGATTCTGTTCGAGGATATTTTCTGCAATTCAAAGGTCTAATTGGATAGATGGAACAGTAAGATTTGCCGTCCAATTTGTACTTTAGAAAGGAGCAGGCAATCGGCAGCTTGCAGCATGCCCCACAACTTACACATTGGCCTTTGCGTTTTTGGGAGACTGGTAATACCGAAGTGAAAGTCCTCTTTGTTTTAGCCGACCAGTTATTTACTTTTTTATTAGCCATAATCCTTTATGTTTACATCCACAACGTCAAGAAGATTCAAACTCAATGAAATTATTTCCGTATTATTTAAGGTTCTTTATCCGAATTCTGTTGATCCGCCTTTGTTGCAAGGATCTGGGTTGCGGTTTGATAAGAAGGTGATTGTTCGTTTTTATCTAAATTTATAACTTTTTTTGCTATTTGCTTTGCCTCGGAAAGTCTTCCGGCTTCTGCGTGCACAACCATCTGAACTGTAAGAGCAAGCAAGTGGTTGGGTTTGCTTTCCAGGAGTTCTTCTGCAATCTCCCGGGCCTTTGTTGCATTGTGGCAGCCGAAAGCATAGATTATAAACGATTCCATCGCCGCCTCATGGGCCATAGGCATTCCGGTATTTTTAAAAAGTTCTATGCAATTGAGCATTGCTTCGTCGCCGGCCTGTTCATGTCCAAGTTTAAACAGCAATAAGGCTATTTCTTTGTAACATCGCAGGCCAGTCGGCGATAATTGGCTTTCCTGTAATTCAAGAGTGCGCATTAAATTGACAAGCATTTGTTCATAATCTTTTTTTTCTAATGCGGCATTGAGCAGGCTGCCGTATTTAATCAATCCATCCTGGCGGGTTTCAAAGGTTTGGTAATGGTCGAAGCGTTGCTGCATATTTTCGCCGGTAACTTCATTTACAGCCTTTAGAATGTCCTGGGCTGTTCTGGTTTTTTTTGTGAGTATCTTATCTATAATCTTGCTGACACAATCAATGCCGTTGAGTTCAATCAGCCGTTGTGCTTCCTGGGTGGCGTAGGCATATCGAGCGAGCGAGAGATTGTTTTCGTATTCCAGCGGCGTTTTAATACAGAAATTCAATCCCATCCAGTAACGCAGGTTGATTTCCTTCTCAAGCCCCTTATAGGCGTTTATATAATAGGCTTTGGCGAATTCATCTGCAATTTCAATCCCGGCGTACTTTTTCAAAATCTCGAAGGTTATCGCGTTTGCAAAACCATCGCTGAACCATCGCCAGTATGAGTCCGTGGGTTTGACTCGATTTAATAAGCTCGATTCTACGACTTCGTGAATTGCGATGAAGAGGCTGCCGCTGCCCATGGCTTTGTATAATACTTGAAAAATATGGCTGATATTTTCCTCAAAGGTCTCCTCGGAAGCAACAAGGAAAGCAAGCTCAAAATGTTTATCAGGTCCGTCCTTGCTTGTAGTTATGAATTCCGGATTGTAGGTTACGGTATTGTCGGTTTTATCATAAGTGAAATTTGGAAGCTGCCCACCATCGTACAGAAAATCTTTTGTCGTATCTTGCAGAACAATATAAAAGGTAAAATTTTCAATGGAAAAAGCCCCTAACAGCCCTGTCAAAGCTTTATCCTGCTTTTCGATATCCGGTTCGGTTATTCCCAGGATTGTATTGATTTCAGCGATGATTTGTTTCTTTTTGGTTGCAATATTTTTGATATTTTCTGTTTCGGCAATAAATTCTTTATACTTACTTTCAAAGACAGGCAGTTTCGGTTCAAGGGATTTTTCGTAATAAATTGTTGTTCCCGCGATGCTGGTAGAGCTTAGGTTCAGTTGCTCCTGCACCTTTTGATCTGCAGCAAATAACCTGCATGTTGAAACAAGGATTAGAACAAACAAGGAAACTTTCTGTTTGGTCATAATTAACTTCCTGTTGTTCATTTTTTTAATTGCTGCTTTGTAAATATTACACGTCCGTAATTTTCGTCAGCCTATGTCCGATTTAGGTTTTTATATGTGAAACATTTTTATGCTTTTCTAAACACTGCCACGACGTTTTCGACATCTACCACGAACAGGCGATTATCACCTTCGAAATCGACGGGAATGGTACCCTTGGGGTTGAACAGGACTTTATCGTATTGACGCAATGGTATATCCGGTGAGTTTTCGATCTCAGCGGAAATAGTTATGATTCGGCCGGTAATCGTGGGGATTTCTATGTTGTCGGGCAGTTGAATGCCGCCTTTGGTTTGTTTTTTATCCTCGTCTTTGCGAATTAGGACGCGTTTGCCTATCGGCTCGATTATTTCGAGCGGTTTTATTTCGATTTGTTTTTTTTTGTCCATTTTTGCTCGTTTCTCAGTAAAAATCTGGTTTAAATATTATAATTATTATACATTTTTTAGGTTGTTTTGCAATTATTTATGATATAATTATTAAAAGCCAATTCATCGGTGAAATGTACTCGTTTTAAATAGGAAGTCGGTTTGGAAGGGTCTTCGAGAAAAAGAAGGAGAGCTTTTATGCGAAATCGAAATGGATTTACGTTAATAGAGCTCCTGGTGGTGATTGCTATCATCGCCTTATTGATGGCGATATTAATGCCATCTTTGCAGCGAGTAAAGAAACAGGCTCAAGCTGTTGCCTGCATGTCGAACATCAAACAATGGTCACTATGCTGGCATATGTACCTCGAAGATTCCGGGGGGAAGTTTCCAGGCGGTGCAGGAGCCTCCGGAGACTGGCCTGAAAAATTGCGACCCTTTTACAGGGACCGAGGGGCATTGACCTTATGTCCATCAGCAACAAAACCTTATTCTGATGGAGGCAAGGTTCCCTTTGGTGCCTGGCGATGGACACATGAGGGAGGAGGCTGGACGGACTTTGAGAGCAAGCCGGGTGATGATTACGGCAGCTATGGAATGGATGAATGGCTCGGTGATCGGGAACATGAAAACTGTTGGAGAAATCGAGAGCAAAAAAAGGCAAGCAGCATACCGCTTTTTTTTGACTGTGTAGTCTGGGATACCTATTGTGATGACACACAACCTCCCCCTGATATCGATGGTATTGTTTCAAATGAAATGCACTTAGTATGCATCAACAGGCATAAAGGTTATATAAATACCGTCTTTTTGGATCTTAATGTAAGAAAGGTCGGCTTGAAGGAGCTATGGACGCTTAATTGGCACCGCAACTTCGATACTCAGGGCCCCTGGACAAAAGCTGGCGGTGCCGTTGCCAGTGACTGGCCCGTATGGATGAGGAACTTCAAAGAATTCTAAAGATAATCGAAAAAAACAGGAGAAATTATGCACAAGCGAAAAGGTTTTACGTTAATTGAACTTCTGGTGGTAATCGCAATAATAGCGATATTAATGGCAATATTGATGCCGGCACTGCAGCGGGTAAAAAGACAGGCCAGTACAATTCTCTGCAGAAAAAATCTCAGTCAGTACGGCCTGGCCACGAGAATGTACCTGGATGATGAGGATGGCCAATTTCCTTATTCATTTACCTGGCTCTACAAAGATGGCGGCAGGGGTTGCCGATGGCACGATGAGGCGAATAATATGACCAATAAACCCGAAGGCGGCGGCGCGATGTGGGCTTATCTGAAGGACAAGGATATTCATCTTTGCCCCGACTTTGCCGTTATTTCCAAAATGATGGGCTGCGGTTGTGGGGGTAATCCAATTCCCGTCGAACCTCAATATGGTTACTGTATGAATTCATATCTCAACGGTGACGCATGGGGGGCGGTTCCCTCTCAATATCGTACCAACATGGAAAACGTTCGGAATGAATCCCAGGTGAAGAATCCATCACGTGTGATGAACTTCTCTGAGGAGAATTCGTGGTCTATTCCGGAACTGCAAAGTGCTCAAATCAATGACAACAATTTACGTGGTACGCCCGGCACCGGACAGGACCACTTCGCTACCTTCCACGGCGTTTCGAGCGCGAAACTAAATGAAGGTTACGCCAATGCAGTGTTTGTGGATGGGCATGTCGAGCAGGTATCGGCATATCCGGCCGGCAACACTTTTATATTAAGCTGGCCGAGTGGAGCACCAATACCTCTTGACTGGTAACATTTGGTAGTACAATGGGCAAACCCCGTTAGTCCTAAGGACTTTTTACGAAGAAACAGGAATTCCCAATCGAGAAAAGGAAAGGTTTCCAACGGGGTTTACCTTATATGGTTTTTGACGGTGATTGCCATCGTTGCATTATTGACAACGTTATTTCTTGACTTTGATGCGCTCTCTGGCTTTTTTTCTTCCGAGCATTTCGTCGGCTTCTTCCCATGTTTCGGGCGGCCATTTACCGGCTTCCTGCAACTCTTTTAGATGATCCAGTTGTTTAATGCTGATTATGGTTCTGCACTTAGGGAACCTGCCGCAGCCCATGAAGGGGCCTTTTTTGCTTTGTCTTATTACCAGTTCGCCGTCTTTACATTTGTAGCATTTTATGCCTGTGGGTTCCGGCGGGGGTTTTGGCGGCAGGACATTGCCTTCCTTGTCGATTTTGAGGGTTGTTTTGCACTCCGGATAGCCGCTGCATCCTATGAATGGGCCGAATCGTCCGTTTTTATGTATCATCGGCTTACTGCATACCGGGCATTTATGGTCGCTTACTTTTTCTTCGAGCATCTTGCCTTCTTTATCGCAGGGACAGGCGAATTTGCACTCCGGGTAAGTCGAACAACTCAGGAATTTACCGTTTTTGCCGAATCGATACGAAAGCTGCTGGCCGCAATCCGGACATTTATATTCACTTGGGGTCATTTCAGCTTTGGCGTGTTTCATTTCCGCCTGGGCCTTTTCAAGGTTTTGTTTGAACGGACTATAGAAGTCTTTCAGGACACCGAGCCAATCCACTTGATGTTCTTCAATCTTATCAAGCTGCTCTTCCATATAGCGGGTAAAAGCAATGTCCATTATCTGCGGGAAGTACTCGTCCAGTTTTTCCGTGACGACTTCACCGATGTCGGTGGCGAAGAATCTTTTGTCCTGTTTTTCGACGTAGCCCCGATCCTGTATTGTGGATATAATTGTGGCGTATGTACTTGGTCTTCCGACACCTTCTTTTTCGAGGGCTTTTACCAAAGAAGCTTCAGTATATCGTGCCGGTGGTTTTGTGAAATGCTGCTCGGCCTTGATATCGACAGGCTGTAATTGTTGGCCAACCTCGATTGAGGGTAACTGCTGATCGTTTGACGTGGTCGTCCATATTTTCGTAAAGCCGTCGAAAACGAGCACTCGTCCGGCGCTTTTATAGCGGCATTCACCCACTGAAGTCTGTGCTGCGATATTCAGGTTTGTTATGTTCCATTTGGCCGGTTCCATCTGGCTGGCAACAAAGCGACGCCAAATCAAATCATAGAGTTTGAACTGCTGGTCGCTGAGAAACGGCCTTATATCGTTGGGTGTAAGGTCAACATCGGTCGGGCGGATGGCTTCATGAGCCTGCTGGGCGGATTTTTTTGAAGCGTAAACTTTTGGTTTGGCGGGAAGATAATCCGCACCGAGATGCATACTGATGAAATTTCGCACCTCTTTGAGAGCTTCGTCCGACAGGTGCGTACTGTCGGTTCTCATGTACGTAATAAGGCCCAGAGAACCCATCGAACCTAAATCAATGCCTTCGTATAACTGCTGGGCCATTGCCATAGTCTTTTTTGCGGTGAAGCCTAACCGGTTTGCACCGGCCTGTTGTAAAGTCGAAGTTATAAAAGGAGCCGAGGGTCGCGAAACCGATTCTTTCTTTTCTATATCGGCAATCTTAAAGTCCGTATCCTTCATGGCATCGAATATTCGACTGGCCTGCTCCTGATTAGAGGCATCGAACTTTTCGCCATTAACCTTGTACAACTCGGCCCTAATAGCATTGTGTTTTGTGAGCCAAATATTCTGTTTGGCAATCGTTGGGGGATTGTCGTCTTCGGTTTTTGGTGTAATAAAATCGAGCCATTCCTGAGTATAGTTGCTTTTCAGGTCAGTTGAGAACACGGCCGGTATAAGCCAGTATTCAATGGGCTTGAACTTCTGAATTTCTCTTTCCTTGATGACGACTATCTTAACGGCCACGGATTGGACGCGACCGGCGGATAAACCACGCGTAACTTTTTTCCACAGCAACGGGCTTATCTGATAGCCGACGATTCTGTCGAGGATGCGTCTGGCTTGTTGAGCCATGACCTTGTCCATATTAAGTTTGCCCGGTTTGGCAAAGGCACTCTTTATAGTCGTTTTGGTTATGGCATTGAATATCACGCGGTAGGTTTTGTCCTCGGGAATACCAAGAATTTGTGCGAGGTGCCAGGCAATCGCTTCGCCTTCTCGGTCAAGGTCGGTTGCCAGATACAGTTTATCGCATTTTTTCGCCGCCGCTTTTAATGTTGTAACCGTGCGTTTCTTGCCGGGTAATATATCATAAGTCGGCGCAAAATCATTTTCTATATCAACATTGAGACCCTTTGAAGGCAAGTCCCGCACGTGTCCCATCGAGGCTTGAACATCAAAATCCGGGCCGAGATACCTGTTTATTGTCTTTGCCTTTGCGGGCGATTCGACAATTACCAACGATTTTTTGGATACACTTGATTTTGCCATAATAAAGCTTAGTCGATTGCTGTTAATAGTTACGATTCATTCAACATGAATCAGTTATCGGTGATTTTCACAACAATATTTAAAAAAGGACAAATATAGATGAACTGCGGAAATGTCAAGAGAAAACGAATCGGTTCACTGAAAACACTGTCCAGAGCGTTAAATACCGCTATTCTCTTTAGGCTTTATCTAATCTTTTCATCCGGTAGTTCTGCTTTAATCCCTAAATATAGCGGCATTTTATCCGGCAATGCTCCTGTCCTGGCCATCAGTCGGTGAAGTTCGGCTTTCAGCTCCCTAACTTTATCGGCATATTTTGGTTCGTCTATCAGATTGTTGGTTTCGAGCGGATCGCTCTTCAGATTATAAAGTTCTGCTTTGTACTGATCCGGTTTGCTGTCGCCGTTCGGATAATGAACATATTTCCACTCATCCGTTCTTACACCTCGAACGTTTGGTGTATATGGAAATTGCTTTTCATAATCATATGAGTAGTATAGCGACTTGCGCCAGCCGCTTGTTTTGCCGGCGAGAAGTTTCTTCCACGACTTTCCGTGGATATTGTTAAGTGGCTTGGCTCGGCAGATATCGAGAATGCTCGGTGCAAGGTCAACATTCATCACCATCTTGCTGATGATTGTGCCGGGCTTTATAAGACGGGGGTATCTGACTAACAGCGGCACCCGGATGCTCGCCTCGTGCATTGTTCGTTTATCGGTCATTCCATGTTCGCCCAAAAAGAAACCGTTGTCACTGGTGAATACAAGAAGAGTATTATCCAACTGGCCAAGTTCCTTAAGTGTCTTATAAACCCTGCCGATGCTGTCATCTACCGATTTAATCGTAGCTGTATAGGCCCGGACAAACTCGGCGAATTTCAGCACACTTTCAGGCCTGGTGTCAGGAAAATCTTTGCGAAACCCGAAAATCGGGCCGTATATGCCGTGCCATGTGTTCAGCCGCTCCTTGACCCACCGGGGTTTGCTTTCGAGGTTAAAAGCTGTCTTAGGATAGTCAATTTTCACATCATCGTAGATATTCTCGTATTTCTTTTCCGGCGTAAACGGCGTGTGTGGTGCTTTATGGCCTATTATCAATAGGTATGGCTTGTTGTGGTCCTGCTTGAGCCAATCGATTGCCATATCGGTTACTCGATGGGTGTAGTAACCTTTTTTGACCGTTCGTTTGCCGTTAACATTAAAAGTTGTGTCGTAGTATTTGCCCTGCCCTTTGTGAGCAATCCAATAGTCGAAGCCAGGGCGGCGTTCGTCGCTTTGTTCACCCATGTGCCATTTGCCTATGTAAGCCGTCTCATAGCCGCTTTGTTGCAGGCGGAGAGGATAGCTCGGCAGGTCGGCGGGATAGTCGGTGAAGTTGTTTGTTACTTTATGAGTATGAGCGTAAAGCCCCGAGAGAAAGGATGCCCGGCTTGGTGAGCAGAGTGATGTTGTAACGAACATATTGGCAAAACGTGCGCCTTCTTTGGCAATACGATCCATGTTCGGCGTTTCTAAAAACGGATGCCCTTCGCAGCTCATACAGTCCCATCGCTGGTCATCTGTCATTATGACCACCACATTGGGTCGATTGGTTCTGTCGGTGTTACGATTATTTGCCTGGTTAGCCTGACTATATTCCTGTCCCAAAGCCAGTGAAGTGGCCGCGACAACAGAATTCCTCAGAAAACTTCTGCGATTTATACTGCTCATAATTTATCCTTATTTAAATGCATTTACCCCCTCACCTTTTACAGTGCCGGTGCCTGATCTTACAAGTCCTATAATACACGTAAACAATCGCTTTGTTCAAGCTACTTTCTATGAGTTTTGATATTTAGCTGTTTTTCAGGAGTTTTTCAAGCATGGGCTTTAATTTTCTGATTGCATTGCCGCGGTGCGAAATTGCGTTTTTCTCTTCGGAGGTTAGCTGGGCGACGGTTTTGTTGAGGTGCGGTACGAAAAAAATAGGATCGTAGCCAAAACCATTATTTCCGATTTCTTTTTTTGTTATCAGACCTTCCAGTGTTCCCTC
>CBDURK010000078.1:0-10083 GCA_965369645.1 uncultured bacterium
AGGATGTAGTGGAAGTGACAGATGATATCCCAGTTGGGAAGAAATTTTTTGAGAATGCAGCTTTGACGTCAATGTGTTTGCTTCACGCTCGGCGCGATGCAACAGTAGAATTGGGCAGGCGGGTTTATGAGCAGCAAGTCGAGATTGGCGAGATGAGTCCTTATGAAAGGCACGAACGCGATGTTGGTTCAATTGAGGATACCTATTTGTCAATGCCTAAGTACCGATATGCTCTGCTTCAATATCTAATGCCTGCGGTAGATCGTATTTCTGAACTGTTACACCAGGGTAAGGCATTGCATGAAGCGACGATAGCGATATTGGCGATTCAACGGTGGCAGCTTGAGAAAGAGGAGTATCCGGCAACTTTGGATGAACTAATTGAGGCTGAATATCTCAAAGAGCTGCCGAAAGACCCATATAGTGACACCTCCCTCATCTACAAAAAGACAGGAGATAAATTTGTCCTGTATAGTGTCGGCCTTAATTTCAAAGATGACGATGGAAAAGTTGTCGAAGAGAATGGAAATGAGCAGGAGTGGGGGACTAATGATGATGGCGATGCAGTTTTTTGGCCTGTGGTGAAATCGCAGGGAATGAAATAGGAGAAAGCAGAATGAAATTACCATCTTGCGCCGAGGAGTACATAAAGCTAATCGTTAAGAAGATGCGTTATCGACGGAAGGTCCGTCAGGATGTGCAGGAAGAATTGACGGCGCATTTTGAGGATGAGTTGAAAGACTGCGGGACTGAAGAAGATAAGGAACAAAAAGCGAAGGAGGTAATAGCCGGGTTCGGTGATGTGAAAATGTTGGCTGTTTTATTGCGGCGAGCCAAGAAACGCTGCAGGCCCCTATGGCGAACGGCTATTGTGCGAAGCTTTCAGGTGTTGGGGATTTTAGTTTTATATTGTTGTGTATGTTTTGTACCGCTTCTTGTCGGCAGGCCGACGATAAGTGTCAACTATGTTGATTGGCTGAATGAGCTTGTTCGGAGCGGCAGGGACGAGGCGGACAATGCAAGGCCGTTTTATGAAAAAGCCATTAAATTATACGTAAAAAATCCACAGGATTGGCTGCATGACAGCAGGAAGGCGGTGTGGTCATCGGACTTGAATGACGTTGAGCTGAATGTCTTGTCGGATTGGCTGGAAGATAACCAGGGTGCTCTTGGGGCGCTCAGGGAAGGCTCGCTGCGGTCTGACTTCTGGAACGAATATCAAAGCGATGAGACTAAATTGGAAAAAGACCTCTTAGGTAGTCCCTTAATAATGGCCAGTGGTCTCGTGGCTAAT
This sequence comes from uncultured bacterium, assembly GCA_965369645.1. Classification (GTDB taxonomy): domain Bacteria; phylum Planctomycetota; class Phycisphaerae; order Sedimentisphaerales; family Anaerobacaceae; genus NIOZ-UU13. Next base: position 1,295 of record CBDURK010000078.1, read on the forward strand.
ACTATGGAAATATTGCCGAGTTATAGACATCTGGCGTTTGCCATGCGATGGCAGATTAAATATGAGGCGGATAACGGAGATATTGAGACTGCATTGAGTGACTGTGTTGCTCTTACAAAATTTGGCGGTCATTTACAAGGTCATGGTTTGTTGATTGAGCAGTTAGTTGGCATTGCACTGGAGGGTCTCGCCAATGGTACGACTTTTATGCTGCTGGAGAGGATGGATGTGCCGGCTGATGTTTTGAAAAACGTTCAGGAAGAATTGTACGAACAATTTGGCAAGCAAGAGCCGGTTATCTCTATGGAAGCGGAAAAAGTGTTTTGGTATGACCAGATTCAACGGACGTTTACCGATAATGGACAAGGTGGCGGCCGTATGCTGGTGCGTGGCATGCCCTATGCGGTTACTGATGACTGGAAGGAAAACCTGTGGAGATTTGTCAGCTTCGATTATCCGGACAGGCAAGAGGTAGTGGTCAATATTGATAAGTATTTTGGACGATTTGCTGAGATACTTACTGAAACGCCATGGGAGTTGCGCGATGAGACGATAGATGACCAACTGTGGAATGAAGTCAATATAACTCCACTTGTGTTGAAGATCCAAACTCCTGCACTTGAAAGAGTAGGTCAGATTGCCTGGCGACTGAAATCAGGCAGGGAGGCTCTGTTGACGGTTTTGGCAGTGAAACGCTACGAGAAAGAGAAAGGCGGGTATCCGGCAGGCCTGGATGAGTTGGTTGAAGCGGATTATTTGAAGAAATTACCTATGGATCCGTATAGTGATGGCCCGCTTGTTTATAGAAGAACAGAGAGTGGATTCTTACTATACAGTCTTGGTACAAATCTTACAGATGAGGGGGGTGAGTTGGGACTCAGTGGTGGCAAACCCAAGATGTGGATGAACAATGGCGATTGGATTTTCTGGCCAGTGGCAGAATAGCAGGTAAAGTAATAGCGGGGGCTTTCGAGAAATACATCCGGTTAAAAAAGCAGACACTGTATTCTTGCAATTCCATTTCACAACGTATATCATATCTTTTACAGTAAAGCGTGCCTTACACACTAATCAAGAAAACGTTTTTACGGGAGGTAATTATGAGTTCCGGAAGATGTCCTTTAAGATGCAACTGTAATCATAATCTTAATCGGCGGCAATTTATACGCGGCTCAGCCGGATTGGTGGCAGGCTCTTTGTTGTTGCAGGGCGGTAGTACATTTGCAAGAGAGCCTATGATAACAAGGAATCCCATTCGCGCGTGTGGGCCGGCCTCAAAATATGTCCCAAAAATTAAGGCAGCCTTTGTGCGTCGAAAAGAAGAGTACGGGATGCTCTGGCCCGGCGCCGTCTATGATGGGAAAGCAGCTCTGAAAATGTACAGCAACAAGATGAAAAGCACAGCTAAGAAACTCGGAGCGAAATTTGACCTACGGAGCATACCTATCTATAGCCTTGCAGAGGCTGAAAGCTGGATTGCAGGAGCCGAGAGAGAAAATGTTGATGGCATAATGCTGGTTATGATGGATCGTCAGAAACACTCATGGCCGAGTGCCCAGAAAGTTGCTAATAGCAGTATCCCGTCAATTATTTATTCTCCGCTGGGCACGTCTTTTACTACCAATACGATCCATCTGGCCGAGACGCCCGGTTGTGTGATTTATTCAACCAATGATTTCAGCCAGGCTGCTTACGGTATGAAGATGCTTTGTGCAGCGGCGAAGATGCGCAAAACGCGCTGTGTTGTGATTAAAGGTCGGAGTCGTTCGGAATCGCTGCTTGGGGATACAGGCATTAAAATGCGAGTTGTGCCGGCGACCACGTTTATCGAATATTATAATCAAACTGCTGATAGTAAGGACATCCGGGCGATGGCTGACGATTATCTCCGCCGTGCCCGCAGGACTACAGGTGCAACAAAGCAGGACGTCATTAACGGCGTCAAGAGTTATTACGTAGCCGGTAAGATTCTCGAAAACGAGCAGGCCGATGCAATAACGATGGATTGTCTCGGTGCCCTTGGCAGAATCAAGGTGAGCCTTCCCTGTATTGCCTGGTCGCGGATGAATGATGACGGCATACCCGCGGCCTGCGAGGCCGATTATGGTGCGGTTGCTTCGCATATAATAACACAGTATCTTTTCGATAGGCCGGGATTCCAGCAGGACCCGGTGGCTGATACCGCCGATGATTCGATAATTGGAGCACATTGTTCGTGTCCGACAAAGCTCAATGGTTTTAGCTCCGGGCCTGAGCCGTTCGACCTTATGCATCATCACGGAAATCGGGATGCTGTGCCGCGTACGCTCTGGCTTAAAGGCCAGCGTGTTACAAGTATTGACTTGCTTCCGGGCAAGGGAGACGGCACTTCCGAAACCGATACGCCTTCGAAAGTGTTGATTTCAGCCGGGTCGGTTCTTGAGAATATGGATGTGCCGCCCAGCGGCGGATGCGTCGTATCGGTCAAAGTTAAATTTGACGGCAATCAGGAAGTACTAAGCTTTCCCGGTTTTCACCAGATATTCTTCTACGGTGACTATAAAGACCAGATGAGGGATTTCTGCCAATTATGTAAATTCGATGCACAGGTTGTATAAAGATGCCACTGCCGGCGGGATATGTGACGATATTTTTAGTCAAATGAAAACCGAGCAGGTTTTTTTGCCTGCTCGGATTGAAGGTGTCTAAAAAAGACTGTGACAATAGGAATTTTATTGGGCCTGGCTAATAGTTCGCTGGGCTTTGCGCATGCGTCGGCGGTTCTTTTCCGAGGGTTTCTCGTAATAAGCATTGCGTTTCATATCTCTGATCAGTCCCTCTTTTTCGCACAGCTTTTTAAAGCGTCGTAGCATTGACTGTACTGATTCACCAGCACGCGATTTAACTTTCAGCATAAAAACCAAAAACCTTTCCTGTGCTTATAATCTCCTATTACAAGCAATCTCAAAATAATATTATGTATTTAATTCGTCAAAAAACGTTAGTTTGATTACTTTAAGGTATAATTTTAAGTTTTTCAAGCCAAAAAATGTCAGCTTATGATTTTTGGTGAAAAATGCTGTTTTTGGTCGATAAATCTTAAAAATTGTCAAAAAAATCCTTTTTAATGCCGTATTTTGAGGATTTCTTGAGAGATATGGGTAAATATGTTAAAATAAAGCGGTAATTTTTGGAGGTATATCGTATTTGGAGAAATTTCGTCAGACACTAAAAGTAAAAAAAGAGCGGGCGATTCTGGTCGCCGCAATCCAACGTCGCAGTGATGTGTCGGGTGATTTGTCGGAACTCACAGCCTTAGCTGAGAGTGCCGGGGCTGTTGTTGTGGACAGATTCCAGCAGAAAATCCGCACAATAAATCCCGCCACTTATATAGGCAAAGGCAAAGCCAGCCAGCTTTCCGAGAGGGTTAAGCGATTCAAAGCCGATGTTGTGATATTCGATAATGACTTGTCCCCGGGGCAAATCCGTGAGCTTGAGAAGATTGTCGAAGTGAAGGTACTTGATCGCAGCGAGTTGATTCTGGATATATTCGCTACAAGAGCAAAGACCAAACAGGCCAAATTACAGGTCGATTTGGCCCAGTTGGAATATACATATCCACGATTGGCCCGAATGTGGTCGCACTTAGACAGTGTAGCAGGGGCGGGTGGGGCGACGGCCGCAGGTGCGGTCGGTGGTATAGGGACCAGAGGCACGGGTGAAAAGCAGTTAGAGATTGACCGGCGGTTAGTCAGCAAGAGAATCACGGAACTAAAACGCGAACTTGCAAATATCGACAAACGCAGGGTCCGCGAAATTAACGGCAGGAGAGAACTATTTAAAATATGTCTGGTCGGCTATACCAACTCGGGCAAAAGCACACTTTTAAACACACTTACTGAAGCAGGGGTCTTTGTCGAGGACAGGCTGTTTGCGACGCTTGATACTCGAACAAGAAAATGGTCACCGGCAAAAGGTGTTGAGGTGCTGTTAAGTGATACTGTCGGTTTTGTGAAAAATTTGCCTCATCAATTAGTCGCCTCATTCAAGGCAACTCTGGAAGAGGCCGTAAATGCTGATTTACTCCTGCATATTATCGATGTGGCAAATCCCGATGCTCTAAAGCAAATCGAGTCTGTGAATAAAGTTCTCAAGGAAATAGACTGTGGGAAAAAACCTGTCTTGGAAATATTTAACAAGGTCGATGTTGTCAGAGAAATCAGCGGCCTTGAGATACTTCAGACGCTATACCCCGATGCGGTAAGTATATCAGCCAAAACCAGCTACGGTCTTGAGGAATTGAGCGAAGCTGTCACTTCGAGATACAGGGGCACTGAGCTTACGCTTCGGGTCGTAAGCAGCCAGTCGAACGGCAAAGTACAAAGTTTTCTTCGTGCGCGAGGGATGATTTTAAGCGAACAGTACCAAGACAGCTCAGTTCTGATCGAAGCCAGGCTCGGGCGAAATCAACTGCCCGAACTTACACGACTGCATCCCGAAGATATCGAAATATTGCAGGGCTGACCTCTGTTATTCCCTGGGTTTCAGTTCTGGATGGTTTGTTCCGTAGCTTTGCCGGGGATTGCCTTATGCTACGGGATTTGTGTGCAGTGTACAAACACGGGTGAGTACAGGAAAAACTCTTGTAAACTGCATTGTTAATACGTTAGAATGAACCAGTCTTGGAAATCCGACAAGCAATATAGTGTTGTCGATGTGCTAATCAGATACCTGGAGGTTAATTGTGAAGTGGAGAATTCGAAGTCTAATAATTATTTCTTTAGCTCTTTGTGTCACTGAAGCCCACGGCATTGAGGGTGTCGAAATTATTCCGGATATTGTGTACGGACATAAACATGGGATGGCCTTGACTATGGACATCTATCGACCCAAGCAAGGTAACGGTATTGGTATCCTGTTTATGGTTAGCGGGGGCTGGCATTCTGCATGGGCACCTCCTAAGAAAACAATGGGTTTATTCAAGCCTCTACTGGACAAGGGGTTCACGGTTTTGGCTGTGCGTCATGGCAGTAGCCCAAAATATATTGTTCCCGAAATTGTACAAGATGTTCAACGCAGCGTGCGATTTGTACGATTTCAAGCTAAAGAGCTTCATGTCGATCCCGAACGGTTAGGGGTATGTGGCTTTAGTGCAGGCGGACATCTGTCACTTGTGCTGGGGATGATGGCTGATGATGGTGATCCTGATTCAAAAGATGAAGTGCTGCGAGTTAGTAACCGGGTTGCTGCCGTGGTGGCATACTGCCCTCCCACTGACCTGCGTCCTTTGGCAAGTGAAAGTAGTCCTTATCGTAAACACTTTCCGGCACTTCGATTCGACCCCAATGATGCAAACCAAGTATCGCCGTTACTATATGCGAGCAGTGATGACCCACCTATTCTTTTGATTCATGGAGATAAAGATACTCTCGTTCCTCTCTGGCACAGTAAGAAGATTTGTAAAGCTCTTAAAGACAAAGGCGCTGAATCCGAGTTGATAGTGATCGAAGGTGCGGGCCACGGCTTTACCGGTAAGGATGGCGAGCGAGCAAACAAGGCTTGGGCGGCATGGTTTGAGAAGCATTTGCTTAAGAAGTGAATTGAAGAAGCTCCCTGTGAGAGTAAATTTCGCTCGTTCTCGCAAAAAGAGCAGTTTTGAAACCGTCTTAGGTATTTTCCTTGATTTCCGGGCACAAAAAGTATATGGTTTCTTTGTGAGTGACAAATCGTGTTCTAAGAAGCTATAGGGGCGATATGAATGATAGAAAAGGCTTTACCTTAATAGAACTTTTGGTAGTAATTGCTATAATTGCGGTGTTAATGGCCATATTGATGCCCTCACTTCAGGCGGCCAAGAGGCTGGCTTCAAGTTCAGCCTGCCTTTCCAATGAGAAGACCCTGATGGCCGCATGGATAATGTACGCCTATGATAATGATGGCTGGCTGGTCAGCAACAGGGCCTGCTACGATAACGCCACCGATAAAGTCCCCTGGGTTCATCGGCCAAAGGATGTAGCCGGAAGCAATCTGTCTAATAATCCGGCGCCATCGAGTATCACGAAAGAGGATCGCTTTCGCGGGATCCAGGCCGGGACATTGTGGGAGTATGTCAAGGATGTCGATGCCTATCACTGTCCGGGTGACAACCGCAAGAGCACCCAGCAGCCCCCGCGTGATTGTTGGCGCAGCTATAGCATTAGTTATGCCTTTGGGTTTGATCCAATTGACCAGTATAAAGGCCAGGCGTATCGAAAAATGCAGGAAGTCAAAAACGGGGCTCAATATTATGTTTTTGTTGAGGAAGAGCACAATGGCAGCCGCTACGGAGAAAACGAAGGGGGATGGCATCTGCTGGGCCGAAATCTCATGAATCCAGGCTCGTGGGCATTCTATGATCCGTTAGCGTCCTACCACTTAAAGTCAAGCACGTTCGGATTTGCCGATGGGCATGCAAGCCGACGTAAATGGATGGATAAGCGAACACTTGAATTCATTGAAACCAACAAACATAATCCAGGATCTCATTCAGGAATAAATACACCTTCACCCGGCAACGAAGACTTACGTTGGTTGATCGAGCACTTTTGGTCGAAAAAGCGTGTAAATTAATTGGATCGACAAGGTGTATTATTTCCTTGTTATAGGCAATTATACTTTCAAAGCTAAAGGTGCGATATGAGTGGAAGAAAAGGATTCACACTTATCGAACTGCTGGTGGTGATTGCCATTATTGCTCTTTTGATGGGCATTCTCCTGCCGGCCCTCAATGCCGTTCGTGAACAGAGCCGACGAACTGTTTGTGGCGTCAACGAGAAGAACATGGGATTGGGGTTGTTCCTGTACGCCAATGACAATGACGGCAAGCTGCCTCTTAACGAAGTGGACCGCTGGTTGTTTGACGTTTCATACTGGACTACGGACATCATCCTGCGAACCGGGGCATTTGACCGGCATATATTCTATTGTCCATCTTGGTCTCAGAGGGACAATATCATCTTTTGGCGTTACGGGGAGAATCTACCGTCCGGGACGCCTGAGAGTTATGCCCAGGCCGAGCCGGTGAATGAATCGACACGCAAAAACTATCACAGGATTATGGGATACTTCTGGTTCATTGATATGGTCAAAGGCAGGGAGAATCCGCCAATGAGCCCTGACAACAAGCATAAGGAATGGGTCAGGTCTGTGATTTCAACGAAAAGGGCCGCCGCAACAGTCGAGCTTATTACCGACGTTACAGCCAGCAATGGGCCGGACCGTTTACAATCGGATTTTACCAAGGCGACAGGCGGATGCTGGTCACGCTGGCAGGTCTATGACAGAACGAACCATATCAAAGGGGGCACCCGGCCTGCCGGTGGAAATATCCTTTTTGTCGATGGGCACGTTCAGTGGCGGAATTTCAATGAGATGGAACACCGCTGGTTCTGGCAAAGTAATGGCAATCCCTGTTTCTGGTGGTAAAGCCAAGCCTTGTGAAGTTTGCATCCTGCTTAGTGCTACTTATCTTGTGCGCAGTGTGATGCTTATTTGTCTTCTTATTTTTTGCCGCCAAGCAGCCCGCCGAGTCCTTTGAGAAGGCCGTCGGGTTTCTTCAAGGCATCTTTGATTTCATCCGGGACTTTATCGCCAAGCTTTTCGTCTATTTGTTTACCGAGTTGGCTGTCAATTTCATTGGCAAGCCTATCTTTACCGGCCTGAACGAGCGCCTTTTTGAATTCTTCCGTCAGGCCCTTGACATCGAATACAAGGCGCGGTTCAGTGATGGGGCCGACAATTCGTATTGTCGTTTTAAGCTCTTTGAGAGCATCGAAGGCCTGGGAGGTTGTATCGGAGCCTAAACCCAGGACACCTTTTCCCTGACCTTTTGCTTTTAGGTTGCTGATGGCAATGTCCAGAGTAAGGTCGATGGATTCATTCGTAGCTGTCCCGCTGAATTGACCTGAAGCAAGACCTGATTCGAACATCAGGCCCGCGTTGCTGCTGAGGCCTGATTGTATTTTTGCCAAATCGAAGCTGTTAAAAGTTCCGGAAAGTTTCGGGACCTGGTCTTTTGTGCTGTAGTCGATTGTTAGATTGATAGAGGCAGGCGTATCATAAGAGGTCATCTCGAATGTAATCGGCAGTTTGGCCGTCTTTGGGGAGTCGCTCAGGTTCGTCAGGAGAACTTTACTGTTGCCGAAGATGGGCCATGCTATCTGGACTTTGTCAAGAATGGCTTTTTTGGCCATTATTCGAGGCGATGCCGGCACGATAGCCCTGGCCTTAAGGTAATCAAGATACTTTTGTGGGATTTGTTTTACTTGAGTTGCTGTTTTCTTGCCGTCGGCTTTCGGCAGCCATCTGCGGAGTTTTTGCAGCTTTTCTTTAAGGGCTTTTGCATCTTTTAAGTAAGTATCGAGCTTGGTAAAATCGATGTTTTCGAGCTTAAAGTCATTCGAGTCAAATACGGGAGGCTTTTCCTGAGCAACAGATTCAGGGATAGTGCCCGGCGTCGAACGCTGCTGGTCGAATTTGATATTAGACAGTTCCACCTGCTCCATTACCAGCTTGCCGAGAAGCAGGTTGTACAGGCTCGCATCAGCAGCAACTTTTTCGATAGAGAGCTGATTGTTTTGAGGCTTCTGAGGGTCAGTAACCTGAATCCCTGAGGCGGATACAGAACCTGCCAGGGCGGAAAGATTGAGGCTTTCGAGATTCACTTCGGCGCCATTGGCCTGAGTCATTTTTATAGAGGCATAATCCTTTATTGTGCTGTCTTTAATTAAATATGTTACTATCACTGAACCAACAAGGACTATAACGGCCAA
>CBDURK010000079.1:0-10018 GCA_965369645.1 uncultured bacterium
GCTAAACACCAACTTGGTATTTTGGTAAGATATTTTTCTTTTTTTCGCCCTCACCAAAAAGGGGGGGGGAAAAGAAAATATCGCTCGATTGTCAAAGAACTAATTTATCGTACCATCTCCTTTTTTATTATATTGTATCAAGACCATAATACCCGGCCAGTTTACCTCCATCCCATGTACCATCTTGCCGTTGTACTTTGGTGTTTTACCTGTTGTCAGAGTATTACGCCCGGATTGAAACATGCTTAGGTCCGTCAAAGTCACGCGATGATAATAGCTCTGATAGCGAGGGCCTTCCTGTTCAAAAACTTTGGCCCCGTTAATCAGGATGCCGTTCATATAGCCGGGACTCCAGCTCGACCACACAAGCTGGGCGGCCACAGCACCGCTGAGGTCGCCGCGGACATCAAAACTTTCTTTCTTTTCGCCGCTGCGCGTGACCCACTTTTGCGGTATGTCATAGGGCTTGCACAGTTCCACAGATCGAGTGGTTCGCTTAAGCGAAAGATTTGTTATTGCCATGGTTTGGTAGGTCAAGTCGGTTTGGTCGGTAATTCGGGCGGCAATCTGTAATGGCTCCTTTTGATCCGGGACCCATGAGGTATTCCAGATGGTCTCAAAGGGAACCTGGACCGCCGAACCGATGTGATTCATGAGCCGGCTATGAAAATAGTGATAGTGCCACTGGCGATAGATACCATCTCCCTCATAGTTGACATCTTCATACAGACCGACATAATCGACCTGTTTGATCGGGCTGTTGGCTCTGTTATACTCGACAGACAGTTTCACGGCATCACCAAGGGCGTCGCCGGATTGAAGCGATGTTATGACGCCGGCAGGGTGAGGTTTGTTCTCGGGATTATAGTAGATTCGTATGTGCAGGCCGTTGATTAAATTCTGAGGCCAGCGCCACGGATGCTTCGGGTCCACGCGCAGACGGAAACTGTTGTTAGTCCCTGATTTGAAAACTGATAATGGAACACGAATAACAGGATAGGTATGATATTGATACATGGCCTGCGGGGCGGGAATGTGGCTGGCTTCAGGAAAATAATACCAGTCGCTATTATTGATTTGAATGGCCAAACCGGTAGTTCCATCATGGCAAAGGATTTTTTCAACCACAATCTCGGCCTTGACAGCCTCAGCTAAATCCAAATCATGCGGCAGCTGCATGGGGGCATTGATATACCCATGTTCTGAACCACGGTCAGGATGAAATTGTCCCTGTTTTCCTCCGACGCGAATCGCCTGTCCGGCATCTCCTTTTTCATGAAACCATCTATATTCGCGGAACAAATCGCCCGGAGCAGGTTGGGCCCCGAGACTCTGACAGTAAAGCAGGGTAAATATCAAGCCAAGCCACAGTTTCTTCATCATATAGCTCCTCTTCAAAACATTAGCATAATACTCATTTGGGCACACTTTCCCAATCCCTGGCGAACTGGGCTAACCCGACGTCTGTTAGTGGATGCTTGTACATCTGGAAAAACAAAGATTCCGGAATCGTCACAATATCAACGCCGGCTCGCAGGCAGCTTAGCACATGATTCTGTGTCTTCAGGCTGGCCGCCAGGACATTGGAGCTAAAATTGAAATTATGCTTAATGGTGACGGCATCAGAGATCAGTATGTCACCCTCGTTACAAACAGCATCGAGACGGCTAATCACAATGCTCACAAAGGTTGCGCCAGCTTTCATGGCCAGGTAGGATTGTGTGGATGAAAAGACCATAGTGACATTACACTTGATGCCCTTGTCTTCCAGGATCGGCACGGCCTTGAGTCCTTCTACTGTCATGGGTATCTTGATGGCTATATTCGGCGCCAACTGAGCAGCTTTCCGGGCCTCATCCACCAGTCCTTCGGCTGTATCGGCCATAGCTTCCACACTCACGGGGCCGGACACGATGCCACATATTTCTTTGACTACATCTTGAAACTTACGTCCGGTCTTGGCAATATGTGTGGGATTCGTGGTAATTCCATCCAGGAGCCCTGTATCGTGGGCGCGTTTTATAGATTCAACATCACCAGTATCCAGGAAAATTTTCATTCGTTATGCTCCTTTAGTCTAATACAGGTTATCCATCCGCAATAATCTTTTTTAAGGTCTCTATACGTACCTGAACTTCGGGAGGGTCTCCAAGTTCACTGACTACTAAATCGGCCTGGGAGAAGTCCTCTTGTTCAGTATAAACATTGGTGGTGACAATACAATGCATACCTGCCGCCTGGGCCGCCAGAAAACCATTACGGCTGTCTTCTACCACGACACATTGGGTCGGTTCGAGGTCCAATTGGTGAGCGGCCAGGTTGTAAATTTCCGGATCCGGTTTCTTCTTAGAGACCACGTCACCGGCAAAAATAGCGTCAAAATGGGACCTGCGTTCCGGGCCAAGCAGGCTTTCTACAACAAGAGTGACAGCTCGTTCGTTTGAGGTAGAGCAAACTGCAAGGCTAATGCAGTCTGCGATGGCCTCGTCCACAAGGCGGGCCACACCCGGACGTAGTGGCAGTTGGCTTGATTCGATAATCTGCATAAAACATTCGGTCTTGAGTCGATGCAAGTCTTTGATAAAATCAATTTTATCTGTGATATTGTCGGGCCATTGGTTACTGTTAAAGTAATGCCGCATGCGTTCTTTGCCGCCGGCAACTTTTAAGAGGTCTCCATAGATCTGTACATCCCATTCGATGTTCAATCCTTTTTTGGCAAAAGCTTGATTAAAGGCCACGCGATGACCATCTCGTTCGGTATCGACCAGAACACCGTCACAGTCAAATATCAGGGCCTGTAATTGTTTTGTCATACTCACTCCTCAAAACGTGTTGGAACTTCCAGATGATGTTTAATAGCTTCCATGAAACGTGCGGCATCCGTGCCGTCCACGGCGCGATGATCGCAGGCCAGGGTGGCGGTCATAATTCGGCGGATACATAGGGCTCCATTAACTACTGCCGGTTTTTCCACCGCCTGTCCCAATGCCAGGATAGCACACTCAGGGGGATTAATGATGGGTAAAAACATATCAACTGCGTGCATTCCAAGGTTGCTGACCGTAAAGGAACCAATCGCATTGGAGAGCAAATTGCCTTTGCGAATGGCCTCAGTGTTTTGTCGGGATTCCTGGCTTATTTGGATCAGGCTTTTGGTGTTGGCCTCGGCAATGACCGGTACGACAAGGCCGTCTGTTACTGACACCGCGACACCGATATTCACAGCCTTTTTCAGGATAATCTTGTCATGAGTAACATGAGCATTCATATAGGGGAACTCATAAAGAGTGTTCGCCACGGCTTTAACGGCCATGTCTGTGACAGTAATCTTAATCCCATGGCTTTCATTGAATTGTTTTCGCCATGTGTTGGCCTCGGTCATGTCGATGTCTGTGAACAAGATGAAATGAGGAATGGTTTGCTTGCTGTGCGTTAAACGTTCTGCGATCTTGGCCCGCATCGGTGAGAAGGGAATGACTTCATCTGCCTCGGTGCTAATTGTACTTTCGGCTGCATTCAATACGTCTTCTTTGGTAATCCTGCCTCCGGGGCCGGTGCCGGTCACGGTCTTCAGGTCAATACTCTTGTCACGGGCAAGGCGCTTCGCCGACGGGGAGGCCACCGGGCCTCTGTGTTCGCACTTAGGCTCTGCCATGGATGGAGCAACGTAATTAGTCGCCGGTGCTGAGGGGGGGGCGTCTGTGGTTACCTTTTCACCGGGTTGGCCAATATAAGCCATAGGGGTAAGCACCTGAACTTCGTCGCCTTCCTTATAAAGGATTTTTAGAAGCACTCCCGACTCGTATGCCTCAACGTCAAAGGTTGCTTTTTCGGATTCGACAGTCGCGATGATGTCACCTTTTTGAATGGGGTCGTTCTCTTTTTTAATCCAATCCACAATAGTGGCGGTCTCAATGTCTTGCCCCACTTGGGGCATGATAACTGCGGTTGCCATATTTATGCCTTATTAGAACACATCGAATGAATTCCTTGTTACTTGTTATGCTTTTTATACGCTCTTCCCATGAGCAGGGCAATAATCAACAACACGCCCGCCATAATTGCCGTGATGGGAAGGGATTGTTGTACGGTTTTGTTCACACTGAGGCTGCCGATCAGCTTCGGCAGAATCATGGAGCCTAACAGGCCGATTGAAAATATAATACCGAAAATACTGCCATACAAACCGGCGTCATATTTGGAGAATGTAACACCCACTATTGTGGGAAACATCGGGGCAAAGGCCAACCCTGTGACCAATACGGCCAAAGTAACCAGCCTGGGATTGGTGGTGCATACCATTATCATGACCGAACCTACAACAACCAATGCCCCACCGGCAACAACGAACGTGCCGATCTGAGATAGATTTTTTATCATCGAGGTTAGAAATCTTCCTACGGCCATGGCCAAACCGAAAAGAGCTAAGATACGGCCGGCGTCACGCACAGCATTGGCATTGTCTGTTTTCTCGTAGAGTTCGGTCATTAAAGGTTTGATCCATGTGCTCATGGAAAACTCCAGACCGATATAACAGACAAGAGCAAGGGCAGCCAGTAAGACCAGAGGTTGGCTGAGCAGCCGTACAGCCTTGGCTAATTCAAAACCGGTGGACACACGGGGATAGTTGCTGAAGAAGGCAAAGACGGCAAAAGTGAGCACTACGCTTGCAATGATCGAGAGGGTCCTTTCGTAAGACCAGCCAAGATCATTGATCAGAGTAACAATGGTTAAAGGAATCAGAACAAAAGCCAGGCCGACGAAGGCATTACCGAAGTTACTGGCACGGGATGGTTCTTTGCCGTCAAATAAAACCACTGGCAGCAGTGTATTTCCTACGGTATTGCAGCAAATGGCTCCGATTCCCAATAAGACGGCCGCCGCAAGAACCAAAGCAAAACTTTGGGCAAAAGCCAGGATAAAAATACTAATTCCGGCTACCAGAAAACCGAGGACTGCCAGGGATTTGTGACCAATACGATCCACCAACGGTCCAACTAAGAGCTGTACAATCATACAAGTGAGTGAAAAAATAAAAACCATCGTGCCAATAGCGGAATTGTCGATATCGAGCTTGGATTTGAGCTCTTCGGAGATGGAGCCGGTCATGATAAAGCATACCGCCAATGTAAATACAGCCATAATAGCGACGATTGCGCACATATTTTTCATTTTGCATGTCCTTTATTTAAGTATTTAATATCTCCTTTACCGCGCGCACTATATCCTCTTGCCTGGGTACGCAGACCTTTTCTAAATTTACATTGAATGGGATCGGAGTGTTCTTGCCGGCCAGTATTTTAATCGGAGCATCGAGATAATCAAAAGCTTCCTCCTGCACAATCGATGCGATGTCCGAGGCCACACCGCCACGGCGTATGGCTTCCTGTATGATGATGAGGTGCTCAGTCTTGCGTACTGACGACAGAATCATCTCTTTATCCAATGGCACCAGGCTGCGGGGATCGATTACTTCGGCATCAATACCCTGAGCCGAGAGTTCTTCCGCGGCGGCCAGCGTGCGTTTGACCATGCCGGACCACGCAACCAGGGTCACATCTTTGCCGGGACGTTTGATGTCACCAACACCCAGTTCAATCGTGTAATCAGTATCCGGGACCGGCCCTTTGTCCATATAAAGCAGCTTGTGTTCAATGAAGATTACGGGGTCCTCATCGCGTATGGCACTCTTAAGCAGACCTTTGGCATCGTACGCTGTGGATGGCATAATGACTTTGAGACCTGGTGTGTGATAATACCAAGCCTCCAGGCTCTGCGAGTGTTGGGCTGCTAAGCCGTTGCCGCTGCCGCCTTGTGTGCGCAGGACCATAGGAACACGACCCTTGCCGCCGCTCATGAAGCGATACTTTGCGGCCTGGTTGACAATCTGGTCAATAACCAGAGAGGTGAAGTCGATAAAGAGTATCTCTACCACCGGACGCATCCCGGTGATGGCCGCACCTACACCCATGCCTGTAAAGCTGGCTTCGGAGATAGGAGTGTCAATTATCCGTTTGGGCCCAAACTTATCGAGCAGTCCTACAGTCACTTTAAAGGAACCACCGCGCTGGGCAATACCTTCCCCCATGATAAAGACACGTTCATCCCGGGTTAATTCTTCACATAAGGCTTCATTCAAAGCCTCTCTGACCATAAGCTCGCGCATCCTGGTATCGGTGTTAACAGTCTCGGTACTCAATTGTTTTCAATCTCCTCAAGAAAAGCCTCGACAGAAGGTTGGGCACTATTCTTGCCGAATTCAATAGCCTTTTCCATCTGCTGGTTTATGTCCTGTTCAATAGCGACTATTTCCTGATCTGTGCACCTGGCATGTTCAATCAGATTACTGCGTGCGATTTTAATTGGATCCCGGGCTCGGTAATATTCCAATCGCTCTTTAGGCATATAAGTTCCCGGATCATTAACATGATGACCGCTATGCCGGTAAGTTTTGGCTTCCAACAACACCGGCCCCTTACCCAGGCGGCAGGTATCCACGGCCTCGCACGTTTTTTCATACACAGCCAACACGTCATTGCCGTCCACCTGATGAGCCTCCACACCATAGCCCTCGCCTCGCTTATACAAATCCGGCACCCGGCTCATCTCTTCTACCGGGCTGGATACTGCATATTGATTATTTTCCAGCATAAAGACTAAAGGTAAATTCCAGATAGCCGCTAAATTCAGGGATTCTGCGAATACACCGTTATTGCAGGCCCCATCGGAAAAGAAGACAATAGTAACCTGGTCACCGCCTCGCACGTGCACTCCCATAGCTGCGCCAACGCTAATGGGTAATCCCCCCCCGACAATTCCGTTCGCTCCGATATTTCCGATTGCTATGTCGGCGATATGCATGGAACCGCCTCGTCCTTTACAATAACCTGTCTCTCGCCCTAACACTTCGGCCACCATTTTATTGAGTTGGCCGCCCCGGGCGATGCAGTGGCCATGACCGCGGTGGGTGCTGACAATATAATCATCCTCACGCAGGGCGGCACATGCACCTGTGGCTATGGCTTCCTCGCCCAGATAAGGATGAAAATAGCCGATGATTAATCCCTGGCGGTAGAGCTTAATGCATTCTGTCTCAAACATACGAATCGTGTATAGCGTTCGATAGAGCTGTTCTAAGAATTTGCGTGAATAGGCTTTCATTTATCAGTTCCGGACATAAAAGATAGTCGTCATTAAAGGCTCTTTCTGTGCTCCTTAGTGCTCAAAGATAACAAAGGTCTGTTTCTTATGCAATTATCTAATGATGTTTTTTGCTTTTTGCTTAAAGACTGAATAAGCAAGTGCGTATTCTACCGATTAAGAACTTGCAAAAATTCAGGATTGCATATAACTTGGTGCCTAAGGAGTGTTGAGAACTATTCTTTTTAGTTTTATCGTAAATAGGGCGATTTCTCAATACCACACGTGTTGGTACCGGCCAGGGCACGGTAGTATGCATTCAATTGAAATGATTTAAGGAGTATCAGGATGGTTCATCAACCGCATGTTATTGAACGACCTTGGGGGCGGTATCGGGAGTATGCACGCAATCAGCCGTGTACCGTATGGATTGTGGAGATGAAACCGGGAGAACAGGGAAGTCTGCAATCTCATAAAAACTTCGATGAACTGTGGATCATGCTCACAGATAATGCCCAGGTCCAGGTCGGGGACGAAGTGTTCCAGCCAAAAGCCTTTGATGAAATCTACATACCCAGAGGAACCAAACATCGTCTCTGCAACAAAGGTGACAAATTATTTCGCATGATGGAAGTGGCATACGGTGACGTACATGATGAAGATAAGGTTCGTTACGAAGACAAATACGGCCGCGCTTGATTAATCCATGCGCTATTACCGGAGGCAATCCGTGAATACGCACAAAAACCTAAAGAAGATTCTATGTATTGGGGACATGGTTGCCGATATCTTCTCCAGTCCCTTAGAGCGATTTCCTGAGCCGGGCCAGTTGGGATTGACCGATGAAATTGCTGTCTATCCTGGCGGCAATGCCTTGAACACTGCGATTGCATTGTCTCGCATGGGAGAACAGGTCTCCATCGCAGGCTCTGTGGGAGATGATGCACTTGGCAGTCTGCTTCTGAATCAGTTGCAATCATTAGGCCTGGATGTAAGTGGAGTGCACCTGGAACCACAAGGACAGACTGCATCGACATTTATTCTCCGCATACAAGGTGAGGATCGACGGTTCATTCATGCCCTGGGAGTGGCAGCCGAATTTAGCGGTGAGCATGTATCAATGGATTTGCTTCCTGATAACGGCATAGTGTTAGTCGGAGGGTATTTGAAACTCGGTGCATGGAATGACGAAGGATTGATAAAGTTGCTGTACGAGGCGCGTCAGCGTAATTGCCGAATTGTGTTCAATGTGTGTATCGCTCAGGGCAGTAGTGTCGATCCTAGTCGATGTCTGCGCTTGCTTGAGCATGTTGATGTTTTCGTTCCCAATGAGGACGAAGCCCGTATCATCACCGGAGAAACCACACTCGCCGGCCAGGCAAAAGCCTTACGCCAAGCCGGAGCACACACAGTCGTAATTACCCGAGGCCAGCAAGGGCTCTTTGCAGACGATGGTGTGCAAACCATAGAAATGGGAGTCTTTCGCGTGCCTATGGTAGATCCGTCTGGGTGTGGAGACTGTTTTACGGCCGGGATAGTAGCAGCTCAAGGCCGAGACTGGGACATGCTGCGCACTCTTAAATTCGCCAGTGCGGTTGGTGCACTTGGTGCGACTGCCTTAGGATGTACTAATGGGGTCCCTTCTTTTGCAGAAGTTGAACAATTCATAAAAGAAAATCAGGTAAAGATAATCATTAATTCTGATGATAATTCGTAGTATAAATTAGCTTTCTCATATCACAGTCATCTCACAAGTCCGTAAACTCGGCGTTGCAACCTGATTTTGAAAATCCGCGTTTTTGAATGGGCCCAGAAGGATTCGAACCTTCGACCAATGGATTATGAGTCCACTGCTCTAACCGCTGAGCTACGGGCCCTTAAGTTTGGGTAATATATTAGATTATTTTACTGGCTGCAATATATTTTTACCGAATAGCCGCGTTTCTTAGCGGTATTTATTTTTTTTCTGAAAGGTCCGCACATACAAGCTCCTGGTCATTTCTGATATAAATGTGCTTGTTGGCAAAGGCAGGATGCGACCAGCAGACTCCTTTTCCCCCGCGTTTAAGCTGTCCTGTAGTGGGAGCGATTAGTTTTGTTCTGCTTATTTCATGGAAGCCATTCGGCGAGAGTTTACTGATTATCAATTCGCCGCGTTCGTTGAACATCCATATCTTGTCTTCTTGTCGTACCATGTGAATATTGGACCACCTGTCTTTGGGTACGGCGTCAAGACTTTCCCAGATGCGGTCGCCGTTCTTCAAATCCAAGCATCGCAGCTCGCCGTAACTGTCCACGCCGTAGATATAATCGCCCTGGAGAACTGCCGTCGATATGCAGCAATGAAGGCTATCGGTAATTCTCTCGCTTTGGCCTCTGCGCCGCCACACTTTTTCCACAGAAAGCTCGTCGGGATTGACTTTTAGCAGAAGTGAGCCATCATAAAAGCCGCTGACAAAAAGATAGCCGTTCTCAAAGACGGGAGTGGCAATGTTGAGCACCATCTTGAACGGCTTAAACGGATGCTGCCAGTGGAGCTTTCCTGTCATGGGATCAAGGCCGGCAACACTATCACCGGTCCAGCAAACCAGAACGCGTTTACCTGCCTGCTCGATAATAATAGGCGCTGAGTACGAGGCCTTATCATTAAGGGCACGCCATTTTTCTTTGCCGGTGACTTTATCGAATGCAACCAAGCAGGCGTTATCTGATCCACCGATTTGCAATATGACAAGATTATTTTCCACTAATGGAGCAGCGGCTATGGCCCAGATTGGCAGACTGATTTTATATTCGGTGTATAAATCTTTGCTCCAGAGTATGTTTCCTTTAGCCGCATTGAAACAAAACAGATGCCCCATAGAGCCCAGTGAAT
>CBDURK010000080.1:0-9896 GCA_965369645.1 uncultured bacterium
CGGAAATGGCCAGGATAATATACGCTGTTGCTGGGGAGGGATTCGGACACAGCAGTCGGTCTCATCTGATAGGGCAGAGGTTGCTTGAGGCCGGGCATGATTGTATCTTTGTGGGTTCACAGAAATCGCTTGTCTATCTGAAACAATATTTCGGTGAGCGTGTGAAGGAGGTATTCGGGCTTTCATTCGCTTTTATTGACGGGCGGATTGATAAGTCGGAGACCCTGAAAAGAAATCTGATGAAGCTGCCTGAAGGTAATAAACTCAACGACGAACTTTTCAACAAACATTTCAAAACATTTAATCCAGACCTTGTAATATCGGATTTCGAGCCTTTCAGCGCATGGTGGGCATGGCGGAAGAGAGTGCCATTTATCAGTATCGACCACGAGCATACGCTTTCGCATTGTCAGCTTGAGCATCAAGGTAAGAACTGGTTTTCGAGGATGACCGCCAGGGTGGTAACCGAGTGTCACTATGTGGGGGCGGTTGCATATATTATCGTGAATTTCTTCGATGCGCCTTTGAGTGTTGATTCGGCGGTTTTGGCGCCGCCTATCATAAGGCCGGTCGTCCGCTCGCTTAAAGCGAGGGCCGGAGAGCATATTCTTCTTTATTCGACAACGGGTGAGGACGAGGAGCAGTTGCGGGATATCTTTTGTAAATTTGGTGAGCAGAAATTTTATATTTACGGTTTCAAGAAAGACCTTGAATATAAGAACTGCATTTTCAAGAAGCGTTCGACGGAAGGATTTCTGGCCGATTTGGCAGGTGCGAAGGGAGTGATAGCTTCTGCGGGTTTTTCATTGATAAGCGAGTGTATGTATCTGAAAAAGAAGATGCTTATGCTGCCGTTGGCAGGCCAGTATGAGCAGATAATTAATGCGCATTACATTCAAAAGCTGGGCTTGGGGATTTCGGCAGAGACATTAGATGAAGATGTTTTGGCCCGGTTTCTTGATGAATTAGATAAACCAATGCCGGATGATAAGAGGATTATCTGGCCGGACAACGACAGGTTTTTCGATATACTTCAAGAGGTATTAAACAGGCTGCACAAACCGATTAGTATAGCACTTCTTTAGTTAATCTGCGTCTCATGGATTTGGTTTTATTCTCTGGCTTGCTGTGTTTGTCCGATATATTCTTTTTCAATGCAGAACTGGATGATGTCACGGGCCAGTGGAGCGGCGTCGCTTGAGCCGTGCTGGCCTCCTTCGACGACGACAGCGATTGCGATACTTCGGTTTGCGCCGTCAACGGCAAAGCCTCCGAACCAGGCAAGTTCAGGGTCTTGTGTTGAGCCTGTTTTACCATAGACTTTTATATTCTTCTCGGCAAGACCTGGAAGAACCTCAGCGAATGCAGTATTAGCTGTTCCGCTAATTTTGTTAACGACGGCGCTCATACCATCGTTGATTACCGCTAAAGTTCCCAGTGAAATTTCAAGGTCGATACCCTGAGAGGTGGCCGATGAGTCGTAAACAGCATCTTGTATGTCCTGTTTAAATAATCTGGGCAGCTTAAATAATCCGCCGCGGGCGATAGTGGCCATTGAGTTTGCAACCTGCAGAGGGGTAGTCCGTAGATTGCCCTGGCCTATTCCAAACCATCTTCTTTCGCTATTACTAAGCGGCGGCATTTGCTCGAAATCGGTGATATGCTTCCTTGGAGCGATGTTTGAGATTACACCGGATGACTGGCGGAAGTTTCTTGGGATTTCGTTTTGGGCAATTGAAGGTGGCGGAAAGAGCATTTTTTGGCCGTAGCCGAAGTTAAATAACCATTGCTGAAGGACCTGGGGATCTATTTTGTGGGCGAGGCGGGAGAAATAAATATTACAACTGCCTCTGATGGCGTTGCGTGCGTTGTTTTCCCATCTGCCGTCATGGCCGGTTCTGAATCTATTATACAGCCAGCAGCTCGGCCAGGCTTGTGGGGCTTTCTGAGCGGGACAGGATATAGTCTGCTCAGGTGTGATTTTGCCAGACTCAAGGCCGGCGATAAGAATCAGGGGCTTTACGACAGAGCCGGGTGGATAGCGTTTATTTATCGCTCGATTAATTAGAGGTCTGTCGGAATTGCTGACGAGGTCGCTATAGTCATACCTTGCACGGTTTAAGTCATAGACCGGCATCGAAACCAGCGCAAGAATTTCGGATTTTCCGACATCAATGACAACGGCGGCCATGCCAGGGCCGCAATTGGGTTCGTGGGGATAGATTGCCAGATAATTTTCTATTTTTTCCTGAAGTTCGATATCAAGTGTCAGATTAACGTTTGAGCCGAAGCTGATTTCAGTTCGAACAATCTGACTGTCTATGTCTTCGAATTCTTCCCCTCGTCTGCCGCGAAGTATTGCTTCGCAAATGTATTCGACACCATCCTCTCTTCCACCGATATCCTCGGCCAAATAACTTGCTAATTTGTCGTCTTTGAAAAGCTGCTGGTCTTTTGTTTGGGTTACACGACCGACCCAGCCTATGGTTTGGGCAGCGACAGTACCGTAGGGATACAACCTTCGGGCTTTCGGCAGAATTTGGATACCGTCAACTTTCAGGAATTCCAGTTGAGCGGCGAAGATGTCGTCATCAGTTTTTAAGGCCAGGAGTGGTTTGGGGTCGTGCATTTCGGCAATATCAATTTTGTTGATGAGGCGAATTCGTTTTATCAGGTCCGGTTCTTTCGTTTGGAAATCGGCCATTGCTTCAGAATGAGGGACACTTATTATGCTGTTGTATTTGTTGCTAAGTTCGGAATTCTGGAAGTTGGGCCGCCATGCCTGAAATGTGCGTCTGTTCCAGATGTCATCGTTTATTCTCTTTATTTCAACTCTGATATTAGAAGATTGGACACCTCTGAATTGGGCGCACTTGTCGATTACCTGGTTTAACTCTTCGAGGCCGAGTTCCAGTTCTTTTTGTACTTTGTCAACTGCGTCCGGGTCTTCTTTGTCGGCGGCCCTTAGTAATTTGCCCTGGCCGACGCGGTCATCCAGAAAGCTGCTGAATTTATAGTCTATACATAATTGGAAGTGTGGTTCATCAGTTGCCAATACCTTGCCTTTTGTGTCGAGTATTTCACCTCTGACGGTTTTAAGCTGTCGTGACTGGCCTTTTTGGCGTTTGAGCCGATCAATGTCGCTTTGGACGGAGGAGGTCGGAAGCAACTGCATTTGTATGAGGCGCAGCAAACAGAGAAACAAGAGCAGCGAGCTTAATATTACAAAGAATTTGATTCTTTTTTCATACATTATATTTTTTTGTGATTAGAGCTGCGATTCGTAATTTAAGTATTCACAAGGAACGGATTTAACGCCGTCCGAATCGACCTGGTTTTCTTATATGCATCCACCATGCTGATGGCAAGAACAAAAAAGGTCCGACAATGCTGGAGTACAGCGCAATCCCAAAGAGAGGAGCAAGTATTTTCGGTGGAGATGGCCCGCCCTTTAGAAAATTCAAAAGGCAGGCAAGCGAGCCGGCCAAAAGAGCTGTGATGAATATGGCAATAACTTGATAAGGTATTTGCCTGATGGCAATAACCCTGTGGAGGTATGCCAGAGCAGAGCCGAAAATACCATAGCTAATCATCTGGGGGCCCATCGTCTGGCCGATAAGGTCGGCGGCAAAGCCTATCACGAACGAACATATAATCGCATCCGAAGTATCGCAGTAAACGGCAAAGAAGACCAAAAGAATTAACAACAAATCAGGCTTGCTGTTCAAATCTGCAAAAAAGCTTGCCTGCAGCACCGTAGCAAGAAGGACTAAAACTGCAAACCGAAGCCAATGCATTTAAATTTCCTCAGTCGTTTTCCGCTTTAAATCCATCTTAAACAGGAACTCTCATTTATTCAGATGGATTCATTACTATTACGTGAATGTTCTTAATATCTGGTATTTTACAAACCGGTTCAACGGTAATGTCCCAGACCAAAGGCTGGTCGTTGTGCTCACATCGAACCACTTCTCCAATAATCATCGGAGAACCGAGGAAGCCGGGTATTTTGCTGGCCATAATCTTAGTGCCAATCTTGACTTTCTCCTTTAACATTTCCACCTTTGCCTGATTATTGCCGCAGCCTTTCAAGAGCTTATTGTTTTCAATTTTTACTTTGGTGATCGAAGCCGGGTCGGTAAATAATCTGACCCGGGCGGAGTGTGTACCAACATCTGAAATGGTTCCGATGATACTGTTACCGGCCAGAACGAACAAGTTTTTCTCCAGTCCATCTTCTTTTCCGCGATTGATGATAAGCTTGCCCTGCAGATTATCGACAGAGACTGTAATGACATCAGCCTGAACAAAACCAGCGCGTTCCCAAGCTGGTTTATTACGCATTTTGGAAATCTTTCGGTACTTTAGCTGTGCATCATCCCGCTGCTGTGTAATGTTTGCAACATGGTTTAAGAGTCTTTCATACTCATCCCTGGAAACCATGTCTTTGTCTCTAAGGGGCTTTCTTGTGGCTGCCGAAAGTGAGATGTTTCTGCCAATGCTTAACGGCCAGCGGAAAACGCTTGTAAACGCAAACTGGAATTTATTTGTGAGATTCTGCGGGGAGAGAAGGATAATGAATCCGGCCAACATGAACCAGACAAATAACATTCTTCTGGAGACTGTAATATGCTTCCATGCCATTATCGTTTTTCAGTGCCGTATTGCGTATAAATTCAATTTTTCATCGAATACACATTACGACCAAAGGACCACACGTTATTCCCATCCATATTCGTTATGGTCCATCGTATCCTTCCATAACTCCAGATTTTCAAGATAGACGCTTGTGCCTCGTGCCACACAACTCAGCGGGTCATCAACTATTTCTACTTTGAGTCCTGTCGCATTTGCCAGGACGGTATCCATACCGCGCAGCAGTGAGCCGCCTCCGCAGATATTTATTCCGTTGTCGATTAGGTCTGCGGCCAATTCGGGCTCGGCCTTTTCGAGGGTCATGGTAACCGTGTCGATAATAGTAGCGATAGGGTCACGCAGTGACTCCCTTATTTCCTCACTTGTTATGACGATTTTTCTCGGTAGGCCGGAGATAGTGTCTCTGCCGGCGATTTCCATCGTCAATTCTTCTTCGAGCGGAGCGGCTGAGCCGATTTGTATCTTGACTTTTTCAGCTCTTGCCTCTCCTATAAGCAGGTTGTAAGTTTTCTTGAGATGATTAATTACCGCTTCATCCATATCATCGCCGCCGATTCGAATTGATTCGGCGGTAGCGATATCGGCCAGAGACATTATGGCGACTTCCGTTGTTCCTCCACCGATATCGACAATCATAGAAGCGGTCGGGTCTGTGATGGGCAGTCCGGCACCGATTCCGGCGGCCATCGGCTCATCGACCAGATATACCCTGCGTGCGCCGGCACGTTCGGCACTGTCTATTACGGCTCGCCTTTCAACAGCGGTTATTCCACTTGGTACGGCGATAACGACCCGCGGCCTGACAAGCCCGCCCCTGCCGTGTACCTTTCTGATGAAATAGCTTAACATCGCCTCTGTGATTTCGAAATCGCTGATTACGCCATCCTTGAGAGGTCTTATTGCGCTGATGGAGCCTGGTGTTTTACCTAACATTTCGCGTGCAACCAGACCTACAGCTTCACCGTTGTTCAGGACGATGTTAGTTCCTTTGCGAACAGCAACGACGGAGGGCTCATTGAGGACAATACCTTTGTCGCGGACACAAACCAGAGTAGTACAGGTACCAAGATCGATACCCATATCCATACTGAACCATCCTAAGATTGTGTCCAGGATCACTTTCGACTCCTTTCTTAATTTCCAAATCAGACACTTGTGGAAATCACAGTTCCTAACCGTTTATTTTTATATAATAAAGAGCGGTATTGTCAACACGGAAATTTACGTTGGTATTTTGAAAATTGTGCCATACTGCTGATTGCACTGGTAAGCGACATAAGCCGCAGTAGCCAGAACCGCACAAAACGCCAAAGCAAGAATGATCGTATAGACATTATCCGGTATTGTTATATTTTTGCCGCGAGCTTGCCCATTAGGACTCATATATCAACCTCACAAAGTTATGTGTTTTTCTACAAATTCGTACTTACGTTGTCACCGGCTTTAGGCTGTTCCTTTGTAACGTCCATAAGTTCCAGTGTGCCGATAGCATTTTCAGGCTCGACGTCCAGGATGACAATGTCACAAATAAACTTGTCGGCGCGAATTACATGGAATTTCATGTTCCGCCTGACGCCATTTGCACTGCCAATGGATATCTCCGCGAGAGAGTTTTCCATAT
The DNA here is from genome assembly GCA_965369645.1 of uncultured bacterium. GTDB lineage: Bacteria > Planctomycetota > Phycisphaerae > Sedimentisphaerales > Anaerobacaceae > NIOZ-UU13. Next base: position 6,278 of record CBDURK010000080.1, read on the forward strand.
CAACTGTTGTTATCAACCCATTGAGACCGATATCCACTGCGGGTTTTGCTACTCTGGCAGTTTCCTTTATCGGGGTAACCGTCACTGGAGTCGCTAAAGTTTGCCCGGTTTTCTGTAGGCGTGTTCCTAATTGGCTTTGCAAGTCTGTCTTTTCTTCGAGCAGTAGTTTCGATTGCTTCTCCAGGCTGTCTATGATAGCCATTTTCTGGATAAGCGTAGCGGTTGTTTCATTTAGCTCTTTGTCTCCCTGTATTCTTCTTGCATCAACATTCTTAAGCTCAGCGAGCTTGCCTTCCAGGAGCTTTCTTAAATCCTCATTTGTACTTAAGAATTTTGTATTGATATCTCTCCATATATTCTCCTGCGCAACGGCCTCGTCGGCTTTTCTTTTAGCTTCTGCTAATTGTGTTTCCAACTGGCCGACCTGGATTTTAAGAGCGTTAATTTGATCGTTTAGCTTCTGTTCCAGCGTGTTCGCTGCATCAATTGCCTCTTGTCGCTGTTTCTTGGCATTTTTCTCATTCTCCACAGCGGCATTTTTATCGGTCTTTAGTTTATTGTACATTTGTCTGAAATTGTCAGCATTAGAAACATAAGTTACGACAATGCCGCAGAGAAAAATAGAGGATATCGTCAGCAGAACTATTAAGACCTTTGTAAGCGTGCTCAAAACAGGCTCCTTTCGTTAACTTTGTATTTTCTTTTCATTACACCCATTACCTCACGAGGAGGCACCCTAAACAATATCAAGGGATTTGGAAATCATCCCTTTTTCCGGTTACTAACTATCTGTGAATCCGAGTTCAATTGGTTCAAGCAGATAAAACGGGGCTCCCAAGCCCTAATATATGTATATAGTGTAATTTTACGCTTAAAGCACTGAAAGGTCAAGTTATTTTTAATAAATACCCCAAATTAAAATGACCGGAAGAAAATAGAGGGTATTAGTTCCGATAACATATTATTTTCAGGTTTAATATTTCATTTTAGACATTGAAAAACGGCTTTGGAAGCTGCGATTCGCACGAATATTGACTCACTTTGAAGCATTTTGGGCAGAAATTTTTTCAGAGTTGGGGTGCGAATTTGCCCGATTGCCAGTGCAATTAAGACATTAGTTCTTTCGACGGCCTGCAAATCCAGCCCGTTTGTGAGATTTTTTTCGAAGACTTCGAGGACTTTGGACTCTCCTATGGGGTCCCTGAATTGTCCGAGCTGTTCAGCGGCAACCAGCCGGACCTCCAGAACATCGTCATCGAGCATTCTAATCAAGGCATTTTTTGCTTCGGATGTTTTGAGCTTGCCCATGGCTATTACGCCAATTGTCCTGACGTCATGGTAAGCACTTATCAGCATTGTCCAGAGCTTTGAAAATATTCGCTTGTCACCCAGCCTTGCAATTGCTTCGGCCGACTGATATGCGACTTTGTCATCCGAATTTTTGTCCTGCATAGTATTCCAGAGGAGTTGTAAGGAGCTTTGATCGCCACTTTTGCCCAATAGCAAGACGGCGTTCGCCCTGACCATCTGGTCGGTGTCGGTCGCTGCTTTGCGAAGAATTTGCAAATGTTCAGTAGAGCCGAGCTTTCCCATTGCGTAAGCAGCGGCGATTATTACATTCGCATCTTTATCCTTGAGCAATTTATTGAGGGATCTTTTCGCAGGAGAGTATTCCGCATCACCGACAGCCAGGGCGGCGGCGAATCTGACGGGGACGTAATTGTCCTGCATTAATCGTTGTACCTGCGGCATGAGTTTGAGCTGTCTTGTTGAGGCGACTACTTCTATGGCGTGAACCCTTACCAACGGATCATTGTCCATTAGTGCGTCCTGGATGATTCGGAGAGATTTTGACCAGGAGGCACTAAGGTTGGTGGCATTAAAATTGCCGGGTGTTGTTTGTAAGGGATCATCGCAACCGAAGACAAATACTATCAGACAAGTAACAGGCAAAAGCATAAGGACGAGGGCATTATTTTTTCGATTATGTTCCATTTGGCAGTCCTAACGAGCGAGTTCTGTATTTGATTTTTCTTAAGAATCTTACAGATAGCGGGATTATTATGGGCAGGAGAAGACAAAATTCACAGCAAAAACCCAGCCATTGGCCATATTTGCTGAAAATAGTCGTTCTTTTGTCGATGGATATTCTGTCGAGTATCCATCCGGGCATGCCGGTTCTTGACATAGCGTCATGAGGTAAAGTCCCGGCCAAAAAACCGTCTTTTATTCGTCCTGCGCTGTCGATAAAGCAGCTTATTCCGGTGTTGACGCTCCGCACGATAGGGAGTCTGTTTTCAACTGCCCTGAAGGCACAGGTTGCTGCGTGCTGTGGCAGCTCTGCACTTGGGAGGACTTTCCCGTCTTTGAAACGAACGAACCAGCCGTCGTTACTTATATTTACAAGCCAGTCGATTTGTTTTGTGCCCTGTTTGTCCAGAGCAAACCTTCTGGCGATTGCAGGGACTGTGCCCTCATAGCAAATCATTACACTAAATTTGTAATCTTGGATTTTATTCGGGTCTGTCATTTCAAAAACGGTATATTCAGTGCCGGCATCGAGGGAGTAATCGTAATTAAAGGGTGTAAACTTCATCAGGAAATTATAAAGCCAAAGGCACTTTTTCCTGAAGGGGAGCACTTCACCAAAGGGGACCAGGTGTATCTTACTGTAATTCTGGGAGGTCTTTTCACCGTCTTTTTTGTACAGGAATGCCGAGTTGAATCTCTTAGAGAAATAGGCTTCTGAATTGTCCCGGACACCTATTTGGCCGCCATAAGCGCCGACCAGGACAAAAGAGTTATCTTTGGCGTGTTCCCGTAGGCTCGTGTCGAAAATATTCCATTGATCCGTGGGTTTGAGAAGTCGCAGCACTTCAGGATTTAGTGTCGCCTGTACCATTGTTTCGGGCCAGACGATGAGGTCGGGTTGGTTCTTGATGGCGGCTTTGCTGTTCTCCATTAAACTATTGAACAACTCCTGACCGGACTCAAAGGACCTCTTGACGGATTGAGGGACGTTCGATTGTAATGAAGCAATATAAGGGCCTGGCTCGACGTATTGCTGTTCCTGGCTGATTCTCCATCGACCGTAAATAATTGCGGCGGCGACAGCCAGACAAACCAGGGCGGTTTTTAGCAGCGGGGCGATTTTGAAGAGGCTTTTTTGCCTGGCGGCAATTATCAGTTCGGCCAACATGCCGTTGACCATAGCTATCAGAAACGTCAGACCGGCGGTTCCGAATATGTCGGCTATCTGGATAATTGTTATGTTTTGGTATTGGCTGTGTGCCAGAAACCGCCAGAAAAATCTGCCCAGAAAAAAGCCTTGGAATCGTTCGATGGCGACAATCAGAACGGCCGAGGCTAAAAATAACGGCACTTTTTTTGCCCTGCAGTATCGCAGAAACATCGCCAGTATCGGCCAAAGCAAAGCTGTGTAGAGGCAGAAAACAATCCAGCCGGCAATAGTTACAGGCACTAACCAGTAGAGACTGCCGAGCCAGTAAAAAAGTGAAATGACGTAGCTGACAAGGATTAGGCGGCGGGGCTTTGTATCCGGTGAACAGGCGATAATGAAAGGTACGAATGCGACCCACGCCAGAGGTGCCCAGCTAAT
>CBDURK010000081.1:0-9894 GCA_965369645.1 uncultured bacterium
TATAAGCTTTTAATAAGCTCCGGATTGGGCCTGGTGCATTCTATGAATATGTCCTCAAGGCTCATCGGAATCTCCGTACAGCTCGATGGTTTGAAAGTATCCAGAACGGCCTGCTTCTGCCCGTTCCAGTTCGCAACGGTTATTATCATCTCACGGCCGTCGATTTGTTGATTTACAATCTCCTTCAAATAGAGATTTGACGGCGCGGCTTCCGGGAAGATTACTCGCAATTTTTTCACCCGCTCTTTAAGCTCTTCCAGCGGACAATCCACAACAAGCTTGCCCGCGGCAAATATTCCAATCCTGTCGGCGATTCGCTCGACATCGCTGAGTATATGAGAGCTGAATAAAATCGTTCGTCCCTGCTGCTGAATAAGGTCGATGGCAATCTCGAGGAACTGCCTCCTGGCGATGGTATCAAGCCCTAATGTCGGGTCGTCAAATATAAGCAGTTCCGGGTCTATCGCCAAAGCAAGAGCAAGGTTCAATTCTGCCCGCATACCGATGGAAAGCTCTTTTACCCTGCGGTCGGTGGGCAGGCGGAATTTTTCTATCAGATGCTCGAAAAACTCATCGTTCCAACTCATAGAAAGGTCTTTGCATAGCTTTATAAGCCTGCCGACTCTATAGTTCTGGATAAGATTGTGGCCTTCGGCTACGTAACCGATTCGGCTGTGCAGCTTTGCGGAAAGCTCGCTCGATTCGGTATCCAGCAGAAAAGTCTGTCCTCGCGTCGGCGGCTCCAGACCCAGAAGAATCCGAATAATCGTTGTCTTGCCGGCGCCGTTCCGCCCCAGCAGGCCGTAGATACAGCCTTGCGGCACTTTTAGATTGATGCCGTCCAGGACGCATCGGCCGTCGAAGTATTTTACAAGATTTTCAATTCTGATAACGTTCTGGTCCATTCGGTCATTCCTTCCCGGAAGGCAAATTGAATTTGGCTACTGCGCTATTGAACCATTCCAACAGCGTTTGGCTTTCAATCTGCATGTGAAAAGCATCTACCGCTATCCGCTCAAGTTCCTCAGAAATTATTTTTTTTCTGACCGACCTGCTCAAATTACTGTCAAGATTGGCCACAAAAGCACCCGCGCCGGCCTTGGTAACAATAATGCCCTGCTGCTCCAACTGCCGATAGGCCTTGGCTATCGTGTTGGGATTTATGGCAATTTGTCCGGCCAGTTGTCTCACGGTGGGCAGCTTTTCATTTTTAATAATCCTGCCTAAGGCAATGTCCCGCTTGACATGGTCTATTATCTGCTGGTAAACGGGCCTGCCTGATGCATTGTCTATTCGAATCTGCATAAGTCACCATTAATATATGTACTATTTCAACTATTACAAATATAACACAAATTCATCCTTTGTCAAGAGCCTGCAATAGAAAAAATAAAAAAATTTATAAAAATTTGAGGGTTGGAAAATCCGGCCTATAGGTGGAATTGTTGTTGCAATCCAGGGTCTTTTGCCTGCCGATTGGGACATGGAAGGCCAAGAAAGATAATTACGGCTCTTTATTTCTTAGCTTTCAAGCATAAACAAGAGCAAAATCAACCGTCAATTGAGCCGTTACCGGGCAGAGGGTGTTTCAAATGATTTAGGACCGCAAGTTTTACAGTCCTTTGCGCTTTTCGTAGTCGTTTTTGTATTAAAAGGTACCCGGGATATGGCAGTTCGCCTTGGATAAAATCCGTTAAAGGGGATTTCAAGATTCCCGCCGCCTTTTATCTTCACAATTACTGTATCCGTGAAAAGGCTCGCCCGACTTCTTTGGGCTGGTGGTGTTATACTCAGCTCAAGCTCATAACCATCGTTAAGCTTTTGGCTGCTCACAATCTGTACGATACCTTTTTTGGAGCGCACTGATTCAAGCTCAAAAGCATCCTTATAGTTGTTTTGTATCCGGACTTTCTTTGTTACAGCACGTTTTGCCTGGGCCTCGCGAACCACAATAGGGCGCGGTGCTACGTTGAATCTTGGCAGCGCATTAACACTGATAGTGACAGTCTTGCACTCCGGATGAGTCAGTTCAATCTCGATACGCCCTTTCAAATGTTGTTCCAGTTTGGCCATATCGACCATTGGCTGAAGAACAAAACTCGTCGCCATCGCCGAAGGATTATAGGCGGCGGTTATAAAATTCGCGGTCGATTTGAAACTGCGTATTGAAAACGGCTGGTTGTCAAGGCTGCTAAGGGTTATTTGCGGACAGCCGGCATTTTGATGCTTTAATGAGAGGCTCAGCGCCTTCGGTTCAAAATTAACCTTCGCCGCAACCCTGGCCTCTATGTTCAGAGCAATCTTAGGATTTCGCCTGTCGTTGCTGTGCACGAACAACTGTTTCTTTGCGCCGCCGTATGGTAGATCAGCATAATATCTCACTCTCAATGTTCCGCTTTCGCCCGGTGCATATTCCGTTTTGTCCAATGAAAATGGCGTACAGCCACAGACTTTAGTAACCTCGCCTATTGTTAGAACGCCATTTCCGATGTTGGTAAATCTGAACTCGCAAAGTTGGTTTGTTCCCGGGCCCACATCGCCGAAATTGTGTGTTACCTTTTCAAATGCTATTCTCGGTTCCGCTGTGACCGACGGTGCCGCTGTTATAGTGCGTTGTGGCGCCTGTTGATTTATTGCCGCCCATTTCTGTTGTTTGAACCAGTTCGGATTGAGAGATATCGGCTCCATTGCCTCTTCTTCACAGCCGGCCTGTAAAAATAAAATACAACCCGTCACAAGAATTGTAAGAACAGATAAAGTCAACCGGTTCGTCTTCATATTCTTTTTCTCCAGGTCACATTACGACGAGACTCATCAGCTAATTGGCGAGAAGTTTCAACTTAAACTTAAAAGAACACCTCTGACAATATGGTTGTTCAGATGACCTCCTCACTGGCCCCATCGGGATTTTATTAATTATATTATTATACCCGAATCGACCCCAAAAGTCAAACCTTTTCACGGTCATTTGCGGCTTTTTTCAGTGCTCGAACAGGCTTTCTTTGCCACACTTTCGACCCATAATAACCGTCCCTGTTCCTGTTAATACATACTTTTTAATACCTCCGCAGGATTCACAAAAAGACGAAAGCAGAAGCTTTTTTACCACACGAGCTTTCGAGAGTTACATTCATAAAAGACCATAAAGACAAGTGCATCCGTCTCCTGCAGAGAACAAATTATTGGCCCTGGGAATCCTGCTGCCGAAGAGGTAAATTATTGTTTGTGAGGGTTTGACTCGGCGAAAAGGTCTATTCCGGCACTAAGGGCTGATTTAAAGATACACAGCACTAAATTTTTTTTAAGTCTTTGTCCTTGACGAGAATACTTTTAAGTGATAATTGATAGTTGATAATTGCCCCTTTTCCGGGGGGATGGTAATATTATCAGTTATAAAGGACTGAATTAGGTTGAAGGTTGAAAGGAGGCCATTATGGCAAGGATAGTTCTTAGCGTAGCAATTATCGTCTTATTGAGCGTATCGCTCGGATGCCAGCAAGCTGACAGTGGAAGAGGCCGGCTTTTATCGAGTCAAGGCACAAGCACAACGGCGATCACAACTAACATCTCTCGGGCGGGCGAGACCGACATTGTCGAGCAGATAGCGATCAATAGGCGGGCATATCAGCAGGGACTGGAATTGCTGATAAGATATTACAACAGAACCGGCAACAATATGAAGCTTCATTGGGCAAATGAGGAATTAACGTCGCTGGATTTGATACCGCAATACAAGTACATTATTGTAGCCGAAACACTCGAATCGAATTTGAGAGCGAGCACGGCGATCCCGGAAGCAGACGACCTGTATATGGATGCCCTGAAACTTGAAAGAGAAGCCACTGTATTTCTCATCGGCAAAAATAACGACAAATTACGTGAGGCGCTGGATAAATACGACAGGCTGATAAGGAGTTATCCCACCAGTGACAAAATTGACGATGCTGCCTTTAATGCCGGCGTAATTTATGAATATTTTAAGGATTATTCGATAGCACTTCTCTACTTCAAAAGAGCTTATCAATGGGACCCCGAAACACCTTATCCCGCCAGATTCAGATCGGCACGTATTCTGGATAAACGCCTGCACCGCAATGCCGAAGCACTGGAGCTTTATCGCGAAGCCGTCAACACCGAAGGCAAGTATGGAAAACGCAGAATATGGGTAGAGTATGCCCAAGAGCGAATACAGGCGTTGTATAAAACCGAGGGTGACAATAACTGATGTTAACAAAAGTTTGAGATTAAGAGCTTATCCGAATAACCGGATCGTTATGAGGCCGAGCGAAAAGTTCGAGGCCAAGGCGGCAGGCCAAAAATGCTCGGAGGCGTGGTTTTCTTCACGTCGAGAACATTTTTGGCCGACAACGCAGGCATCGGGCTTTGCAGCCGGCTGCAATAGAGCGGGTTATTTGGATAGGCTCTAAGACTTTGTAATTATTAACTCGGGCCTGGCTGATATCAGGCCCGTTTTTTTATGGAATAAAAGGAAACCCGCCCTGAGGCAATCCAGGAGAGATGTTGTCGGAATTCGAGAAAAAGGTCGCCGATTTTATTAAAGCCAACGAGCTTTACGGCTCCGCGGATAAAGTCTTGTTGGCGGTTTCCGGAGGAGCGGATTCAACTGCTCTTCTGTACGCACTCTCAGCACTCAGCAGTAAGAACGTTTCCAGGCCCGAGCTGCTCTGTGCCCATATAAACCATCAGTTGAGAGCAGCCCTGGCGGACTCCGACGAAGATTTTGTCATCGCACAGGCCGCCGGGCTGAAGCTGGCCATAACCACAAAGCGAGTGGATGTGCGCAAGTTTGCCGCTCGCGAAAAGCTGTCGATTGAGACGGCCGCCCGGCAACTGAGGATTAAAAATCTTATCGAGATTGCAAAAGCCAATAACTGCACAACAATAGCAACCGCACATCACAAAAATGACAACGCCGAAACCCTCTTACAGCGATTGAGCCGGGGAACAGGCTTTCGCGGACTCGGTGGTATCTGGCCGAAGCGTATTTTTAATAATGAATTCAAGTTCGTAAGACCTTTACTGTGTGTCGATAGAAATGAAATTATTCAATATCTCCAGCATCGGAATCTGACATGGCGGCAGGACCATACGAATGCCGATTGCACTTACCGAAGAAACTACATCCGGCACCGGTTGCTTCCGCAGTTGCAACAAGACTGCTCCGGCTCACTCGTCGAGCAATTGTCCGAGCTGTCCGAATCCGCCCGCGGATTTTATAAACTGATTTGCCATAGGGTGGATGAGGTTTGGCCGAAAGCCGCTGATTGCACCGGCGAAAAAGTAACGCTGGATATAAAAATGCTTTTAGCCCAGCCACAACCGGTGAGAGTCGAGCTTCTTCGGCGATCTTTGACGGTTCTGGGCTGCGGCGAGAAAAATTTAACCCAACATCACTACGAAAAATTATTACAATTAGCTCGGCAAATCACCAGCGGTAGGAAAATAGATTTGCCGGGCGAATGTGTGGTTGGCACCGAATACGGGAAAATAATCTTTTCGCCGCCTGAAAAAATATCTCACTCCACCGAGCTTATTGACAAAAGTATCACACTGGACATCCCGGGGCAAACAAGGTTCGTCGGGTATTCGATAGAGACAGATATTTTTCAGGCGAATGAGGAGGAGTTTGCAAAATTCAAGGCGGAAAAAAGCCGCTTTGTCGAATGGTTTGACTTTAATAAAATAAAACCTCCGTTGCTTATCCGTCTTCGTAAAGCAGGTGACAGGTTTGTTCCTTTGGGTTTGAACGAAGAGAAAAAGGTGGGCAAGTTCCTTACCGCCGCGCGGGTTCCGCAGCACCTGCGAAAAATACTTCTTATCGTCGCAGATAGTGAAAAGATAATCTGGCTTTGGCCGATTCGAACATCCGAACAGACTAAAGTTACCGGCGAAACTCGAAAAATTCTTCAACTGCGAATAACCGATATGCCAAAAGCCTCAAAAAAGAACAAGAGGAAATAAGTATGAAAACCTTGAATTTCTCACGTCGCGACTTTCTAAAGGCCCTGGGATTAGGCGCAGCCTCAATGGCTGCTAACGGCTGTGCCGGCATCACTCGACTAACCGGCGGCAACACATTCGGAGGAAAACCAAACATCATTTTCATCCTGGCCGATGACCTGGGCTGGGCCGAGCTGGGCTGCTGCGGCAACAAGTTCAACGAAACTCCAAATCTCGACAAGCTGGCAAGCCAGGGTATGAGGTTTACCGAAGCCTATGCGGCGGCCCCGGTCTGTTCGCCTTACCGGGCGGCCTTGATGACGGGACAATATCCGGCAAGAATCGGCATTACCGACTACCTCCGGCCAAACGACGCCAAACACCTTTCGACCGATTATGTCACTATCGCCGATATGCTCCGCCAGGCCGGCTACTCCACAGGCATCATCGGCAAGTGGCACCTCACCGGTTACGCCAACCACGGAGCAAAGGAAGTAAGCCCCGACCTCCACGGCTTCGATGAAGTAATAGTCTCGGAAAATCGCGGCATCGGCGGCGGAAGCTACTTTCATCCATATCACTTCAACCTCGAAATCGAAAAACGTCTGCCCGGCAAAGAGTATCTCGTTGACCGCTGCAACCTCGAAGCAGTCGAGTTTATCGACCGTCACAAAGACTCGCCGTTCTTTCTATACCTGAGTCATTACGCCGTCCATACCAGGTTGCTTGGCAAGGATGAGCTGGTAGCTAAATACGAAAACAAACCCGGCGCCGGCAAAGGAAACAGGGCCAGGCTGAACAACCCGCATCTGGCCGCACAGCTTGAGAGCATCGACGAAGGCGTCGGCATGATTATGGACAAGCTCGATGAATTGGGCCTTGCAGACAATACCGTATTGATTTTCACCGGTGACAACGGCGGCGAGGACCGTGTAACTTCCAACGCTCCATTGCGGGCCGGCAAGTCCACGCTTTACGAAGGCGGTATTCGTGAACCGCTGATTGTCCGCTGGCCAAAGATTATTAAACCGGGCGGGCTCTGCAATAAACCGACAAGCAATATTGACTTCTACCCAACATTCCTCCAGCTCGCCGGAAGCAGGGCCGACCGCTCTCAGCATCTTGACGGTGTTTCCATCCTGCCTTTACTGAAAAACCCCAAAGCCGAACTCGCCCGGGACACATTCTATTGGCACTATCCCATTGAAAAACCTCATTTCCTCGGCGGTCGCTCGGCAGGAGCGATTCGGCAGGGCAACTTTAAACTCATTGAATTCTTCGATACCGGCCAAGTCGAACTTTACAATCTCGCCGACGATATCTCAGAGCAGCATAACCTGGCTTTGGAACTGCCCGACAAAGTAAACAAACTGCAAACACTCTTGGCAAAATGGCGAAACGAAGTCGGAGCGAAGATAATTTGATTGATATAACAATATCAGCCAAATAAAATAGGAACAAAATTGCACCGGACGAAAATTTTAGCAAAACCGGAGGAAACAATATGGGCATATTGAATTACTCACGCCGTGATTTTCTAAAAGTGATTGGTTTGAGTACAGCATCATTGTCTATGCAAAATTTGCTGTCAGCAGCCGAATCCAATAGGAAAAGACCTAACATAGTGCTGATTTTGGCCGACGATTTGGGATTTTCAGACCTGGGCTGTTATGGCGGAGAAATTCAGACGCCGAACCTGGATCGTATGGCCGACGAAGGCCTCCGCTTTTCACAGTTCTACAACTGCGCCAAATGCGCACCAACTCGCAATTCCATACTGACAGGCCTCTACCATCAGCAGGCCGACGTCGGAAAAGGCAAAAACTGCGTTACCATCGCCGAGGTACTCCGCCGGGCCGGCTACTCAACATTAGCCTCAGGCAAATGGCATGTCGGCGGCACTCCGATGGATCGCGGCTTCGAGAGGTACTTCGGCATGCTCGGCGGCTCATGCAGCTTCTTTATCCCCGATAATACCTTCCGCCTCGACAGAGAGCCTTTCACAACAAATGACAAAAACTTCTACACCACAAACGCCTTCACAGATTACGCTCTCGATTTTCTCGATGAGGCATCTCGCAAGGACAAACCCTTTTTCCTCTATCTGGCTTACAATGCACCGCATTATCCCCTGCACGCCCTGCCCGAGGACATCAAAAAATACCGCGGCAAGTATATGAAAGGCTGGGACCTCATGCGCAAAGAACGATACAAACGGCTGATACGAATGGGGCTGATAGACAAAAAGTGGGCACTGAGCGCCCGCGGCGCCGACAAACATAAATCGTTCAGTGACATTCCCGCCTGGGACACGGTCAAGGACAAACAGGCCGAAGACTTGAACATGGCTGTCTATGCCGCAATGGTTGACAGAATGGACTTCAACATCGGGCGAATCCTTAACAAGCTCGAAGAGATGAAGGCCCAAGACAACACGCTGGTAATGTTCCTCTCCGACAATGGCGGCTGTCCCTATGAACGAAATAAAACAAAGGACATTCCCCCCGGCCCGGCCCAGTCATACCGCACCTACGACTCAAAGTGGGCCAATGTCAGTAACACACCATTCCGGCTGTACAAGCGTTTCAGCCACGAAGGCGGTAGCGCCACGCCATTTATCGCCCGCTGGCCGGCGGTTATCAAAAAAGGCGGCACCATCACTCATCAAATCAGTCACATTATCGATGTTATGGCCACCTGCGTAGATATTGCGGCTGCGAAATATCCCTCGCGCTACAAAGCAAACAAAATCACCAGGCTGGAAGGAAAGAGCCTGCTGCCGATTTTCAAAGGACGTCAACGCAAAGGTCACGATGCGATATTCTGGGAGTTCATGCGCAATAAGGCCGTTCGCAAGGGTAAATGGAAAATGGTTACCGTTGGCGATAATCCATGGGAACTCTATAATATGGAGACCGACCGAACCGAACTTAACGACCTCTCAGAAAAGATGCCTGAAAAGGTCGCCGAATTAGCCAAACTGTACGATGCCTGGGTCCGGCGATGCAAAAAAGTAAAACAGATATAATTCGTAATAAGACATCAATAAAGATAAGAGGAAATGATTAAATGAATCGACGCGAATTTATTAAAAGTCTAAGTGGCAGCGCTTTAGGCCTGCTGGGTACGGCGGCTCTCGGAAGTTGCGCGCAGACAATGTCACCCCGAAAGCCAAAGAAACAACCGAATATCCTTTTTTGTCTCGCAGACGACTGGTCCTGGCCCCACGCAAGTATAGCCGGAGATAAGGTCGTCAAGACACCGACGTTCGATAGAGTAGCTCGCGAAGGTGTGCTCTTTGAAAACGCGTTTGTATCATCACCTTCCTGCACGCCTTCACGCGGAGCAATCCTGACCGGCCAATGGCACTGGCGTCTGGAAGAAGCCGGCAACCTCTGGAGCACTCTGCCGGCAAAGTTCGACGTATATCCCGACCTCTTGGAGTCGGCCGGTTATCATGTAGGTTATACACGCAAGGGATGGGCACCCGGCTACAATGAGCCGGGCGGGCGAACACGCAATCCCGCCGGACCGCGTTATAAAAACTTCACAGAATTTATGAAAGCCCGCCCGCAGGGCAAACCATTCTGCTTCTGGTTCGGCAGCCAGGACCCGCACCGGACCTATAAGTGGCAGTCCGGTGTCAAGAGCGGTATGAAACTCCAGGACGTTGAAGTGCCTGCCTGCTTCCCCGATAGTCCGGAAGTGCGAACGGATATATGCGACTACTACTGGGAAGTTCAGCGCTTCGATACCGAGGTCGGCGAGCTGTTGAAAAGCCTTCAGGAAAATGGCGAGCTGGATAATACGTTAGTGGCAATCTCCGGCGACAATGGTATGCCGTTTCCTCGTTGCAAAAGTAACCTTTACGACCTGGGCACCAATGTACCCCTCGCCGTTCGCTGGCCTGCGGCGGTCAAAGGCGGCCGGACG
>CBDURK010000082.1:0-9885 GCA_965369645.1 uncultured bacterium
GGAGGCAAAACAAGGACCTTTCGGGACGTATCCGCTTATTGTTGGCGGACGATATGGATTAGGCTCGAAGGAATTTACGCCGGCCATGGTAAAGGCCGTCTTTGAAAATCTCGATATGGAAAAACCCAAAAGAGGTTTTACTGTAGGTATAGTTGACGATGTAACCAATACCAGTCTGGATGTTGACGAATCTTTTGATATTCCCAGCGAGGGATTTTATTCTGCAATGTTCTATGGTCTCGGCTCGGACGGTACGGTTGGTGCGAATAGAAACTCCATTAAAATTATCGGTGAGCTGACGGATAATTACGCCCAGGCTTATTTTGTTTATGATTCGAAAAAAGCCGGTGCTGTAACCGTATCGCATCTGAGGTTTGGCGATAAAGTTATTCAAAGGCCTTACCTTGTAAGCAAAGCTAATTTTATTGCGTGTCATAACCCGAGTTTCCTGGAAAAATACGATATGCTTTCATCTGCACGTGAAGGAGCCCCGTTCCTGCTGACCAGCAGCCACGGCAAGGACGAGGTGTGGGATACTTTGCCGCAGGAGGTACAGAAGCAGATAATCGATAAGAAGCTGAAGTTCTACGTTATTGATGCGATTGCGCTTGCCGCTGAGCTTGGCTTAGGTGGTCGAATCAATGTAATTATGCAGACCGCTTTTTTCAAAATTAGTAATATTATTCCGCTTGATTCCGCTGTCGAAGCAATCAAAGACGCTGTTCAGAAGACTTACGGTAAGAAGGGCCAGAAAGTTGTTGATATGAACAATGCAGCCGTTGACGGCGCCCTTGATAAAATCTTTGAGGTTACCGTTCCCGCCAAGGTTACGAGTAAGAAGCAAATGCCGCCGGTGGTTCCGGACGATGCTCCTGATTTTGTTAAAGAGGTTACAGCAGAGCTTATAGCACTTCGCGGTGATAAAATACCTGTCAGTAAGATGCCGGTTGACGGCAAGTTTCTGACCGGTACGACAAAATATGAAAAACGCAATATTGCCGTCAATATTCCCGAATGGGAGTCTGATGTTTGTATTCAGTGCGGTACATGCTCTTTTGTTTGTCCACACGCAGCTATAAGAATAAAGGCTTATGACCAGAAGTACTTAAAAGACGCTCCAACATCATTCAAAAGTGCCGATGCCAAAGGTAAAGACTTTAAAGGTATGAAATTCACCGTTCAAACGGCCCCGGAAGACTGTACCGGTTGTGGTGCCTGTGTCCTGGCTTGTCCTGCACAGGAAAAGGATGAAGCTAAGCAGCCAACAGGCCGAAAGGCAATCAATATGGTACCACAGGAGCCTGTTCGCGATACTGAACGGGAGAATTATACATATTTCCTTGCCATTCCGAATACAGACCGAGAGCTCTTCAAATCAGGCAGTGTAAAGGGCAGTCAGTTGATTGAGCCGTTGTTTGAATATTCCGGTGCCTGTGCCGGCTGCGGAGAGACGGCTTATGTTAAACTAATGACACAGTTGTTCGGAGACAGGGCTTTGATTGGCAATGCGACAGGCTGTTCATCGATTTATGGCGGGAATCTGCCTACGACACCTTATACGAAAAGGTTTGACGGCAGGGGGCCAACATGGAGTAATAGTCTGTTTGAGGACACTGCTGAGTTTGCGCTGGGTATGCGGCTGACGGTTAACAAATTCCGAGAAAACGCACTTGTAATGATGGATAAGGCGGCAGAGAAAGGCTGTATTGATTCGAAACTGCAACAGGAAATTCGGACGGCCACTCTGGATGATAATCCCGACCAGAGTGCTATCGAACAGCAGCGGGTTCGGGTGGAGGAGCTAAAAACTCAATGCAAAAAAAGCGATTGTTCTTATTGCAGGCAGCTATTGGATGTTGCTGATTATCTTGTTCGAAAATCCGTTTGGGCTCTTGGTGGCGACGGATGGGCCTATGATATCGGGTATGGCGGAGTGGACCATGTTTTGGCAAGCGGTAACAATGTTAATGTGCTTGTTTTGGATACTGAAGTATATTCGAATACCGGCGGTCAGATGTCTAAATCGACACCGAGGGCTGCGGTTGCCAAATTTGCCGCTGGTGGAAAAACGATGCCCAAGAAAGACCTCGGGCTTCTGGCTATGACTTATGGAAACATTTATGTCGCCAAGGTGGCGATGGGTGCAAATACCAACCAGACAGTAAAGGCCTTTGTCGAGGCCGAGGCTTACCCCGGACCTTCGCTGATAATTGCCTATTCCCACTGCATTGCTCACGGCATTAATATGACGGCGGGATATCTGGAGCACAAAAAAGCTGTGGAGTGTGGTCATTGGCCATTATATAGATTCGACCCGCGACTTGCAGAGCAGGGCAAAAATCCTCTGCAACTTGATTCGAAGCCTCCCACGGGAGACTTCGAAGAATATGCTTACGGAGAAAATCGTTATCGAACGCTAAAGCAATCCAATCCCGAAGTGGCGGCGCAGTTAATCAAACTTGCCGGCAGTGATGCTACTCAAAGGTATGCTCTGATGGAGCAGCTTGCAAAATTGGCGTGCGATGGAAAATGTTAAGCGTAAGGACTAACATGCAAAAAAAGGAAATGGGAGGCTAAGGGAAATCAAATGGACAATAGGTTCTCAAAGATAATTTGGATGGTTCTTGTCGTTGCTTTCATCTTCACAGGGTGTCAGCGGAAATATAAGGAAGAAGCAGTAGATGTTTTAGATTCCGGACCGGAGATTGAAATGACTTCTGTTCCGCCTGATTATGTGGTTAAAGCGATTGAAGCGGTTGGCGGCTTGAACGCATGGACCCGAACAAAAGAGCTGCAGCTTGATTGTGTAGTTACTTTTTATCAGCCGGACGGCAGTTTCCACCTGACTGAGCAGCATCATGTGGTTTATCCCTGGTCGAATTCTATTCAGATTTCAGCTCGGGAGCCGCAGGGCAGATTTGTCTGGCAGTTATCGAAAGGCAAGTTCGAGGTATTGCAGGAAGGCGGACAAAGTGATGCACTGCCGGTCGTAATAGGCAGTAATCATTTTGCTGAAATGATATTGAGTATTATAACAGTACCGGCACGTTTGTTTGATGAATCGGCTGAGTTTTCCAAAGAAATCACAGGGCTCAAAATCCGGGGACAATGGTATTACCCTATTAGCAGACTAAGCAGGCCGGTTGTAGGAGATGAACTTGATTCCGAACCTGCTTTTGTTTTGTCTAAGGCGGTTTTATATCAGGACAGGGATGTCTCTTTAATAGACATGCTTGTATTTGACTTTACGAGCGGAGATAGTAATTTTGCGGTTTGCGGTTATGACTATACAGCAGTAGAAAAAGACGGTGTTCGTGTTCCTGCCAGGATAGAGATATTTAAGGCAGACGCACGGGGCAATTTGCAGGAGCGGCTTGTTAAAATAGATAATCACACTTTCAAACGCTCGAAGTAGAATTAAAAAAGGTCGGGTTGTTTGGCCCGACCTTTGTTCGTTTGGATTTCATTTAGAATTTGTCTTTTCGGTGCGACCTCAAGTTCTAATTCATTTTATTTCCGGAGTTATTAGGATTCTGCTTCATCATCGTCTTCATTTGCTGTTGCATCATTAGAACGGCTGTCATTATTTCTTTGAGATGTTCTTTTGGCAGAGCAACATCCACAACCATTTTGCCATTTCCGGTTTTACCTGCAAATACAATGTTGCTTTTGGTTGGAATATCCGTTGGCAGCATCGGCATTGGTATTGGCATAACCGTCATTGAACCGACTATTTTTAGCCAGCGCAGCACATTGTATGTCACCACAAAGTCAGCTTTCTCTGCATCAGGAAGAAGTGCCAGAGCAGCCTTAACTTCCGGGCCCATTTGTATCCTGCGGGTTTTTACCTGGTCAATCAGCTCACGTATCGACGAATCCGCATTACTGCCGATAGTTAAAACACAGAGCCCATTAACGATGCCCCATCTGTAATCAAATCCTCCACCGTACATATTATTTATCATTTGTCCCTGCGGTGAGGCAGCATCTGTTGATTTCATCGTGAGTTTGGCCGAATCTATCGAGACGTTTTTATAGCTGTCAACACCACGCTGTATTTCAAAACTGGTTTCTATCCCCATGTCCTTATAAAAATCTAGAATACCGCTGGTGGTGAAAAGCTGCATTGAATTTTCGATTAGCTGGTTGAATTTGTTCTTATCTTTGACGGCTATAACATACTTAGCTATGAAGGGCGGTTTGTTTTCGGTGTCTATCGAAACCGAACATGCCATCGGTCCGCCGAGGCAGTCAATTCCATCTTCTAAAAGAGCTTTCATCTTCTCGATATCATCGACGTTCATACTCTCACCGGCCATAATGGTAAACAAATCGATACCCTTGAGGTTGCATTCTTTCCAGAAATATTTATTTATTTTAACTCCGAAATTCATCATCGCCCCGTCTTGAAGGTAATTAAGAAGATTATTCTTCCTGTCCGTTGATGTATCTGAGGCGAACATATTTGCCATATCCGTTCCGGGGACGGCAGTGAGGGTCTTGGTGATATTAAGAACATTGGGCTTCGGATTGATAGCTATGCTGAAGTACCGGGCTTCCTTCATCAGCTTCTGAAGAATGTCTGCGTACATATTCATTATATTCTGAGTGAACTTCTGCATGTTTTTCGGCTGCGTCCCCGGGCTGTCAGGTCCGATGCTTTTGATTATTGTTTTTATCTCTTCAATTTTGCCCAGTAACAAAGGCCCAAAAGTTTTGGATGCTTGTTGGATATTACCATAGGCCCACACCGGTTCAAGTATAGCCAGTTTAGCCTCGGCGGCATCAATGGAACTCGCAAGCTTCGCTGTTCTGGAAGTTGAAATCACTTTTGCCATTCTGAGAAGCTTGTCATAATCATTAGCCCAGCTTATAAGTGCATGGTTGTCAATCTTTGTAGTCAGTAATATGGTGATCCCGTTGCTTGTTATTTTAGAAATGCCGTTATCATCCGGCTGTGTGCAGTTGGGATTGCTGATAAATTGTCTATAATCTGTAACAGGAACAAATCCGCCGATGAATATATTTGAAACCGGATTATTCGATGTTTGTTCTCCGGGCAGCATTATGCCAAATACTGCAAGACTACCGTTCATATTAATGCCGTTCAATTCCGGAGCGCCCAACACATTTGCTAACTGCATGCGCACCAGCATAGAGAGCCCCAAAGGAATCGGTGAGATACCGGCTAAAAACTGATCTATTTGATTTACTGTGTGTTCAAAATGATTTACTCGTATGCAAAACAGGCTCTCAGCCGGGAGCTTTTTGAGCAGTGGGTCATCTGCCGGTTTTACTATACTTACCGCCTGTAGTCCTGTAGCAAGGACGAGCATTACCAGTAATCCAGTCACAAACGTACTTTTGACGCATTTCGACTTCAACATTCTTTGTACCTCCAAAAATTAAGACCGACAAGTATGTTTATTAACAATCTTAGACTGAATCTTACTATAGAAAACGTTTCCTCCACATGAAAGTTACAAGAAATCTGAAAAAAATCTTACAATCCGAATTCGTCAATCGTGAGAGTTCAGACAATTCATCGGCGCAAAATGCTCTTCTATTTAAGAAACTAAACCGAGAAACTTTCGTCCTGTGCTTGCGTGACATTTTTCTTTTAGCGATTAATAATTATTTATAGGTATTCCCAAAATATTCCTATCGGAACGGACTTTGTGCCTATATTGGTATTGCAGTGATTATCGGCCCCGGATTATGTGGTGTCTGAGAACAAACTATGCGTTTCCGGGATATGGATGAATTAAGGAACATTTTATAGCAGGCGGGCAATTCGTGTGGGATTATGCCATAGAAATATATGGATTCATAAGTGCTTTGTGGATTGGTAGTTGTGATAACGAAAGGGGTGAAATTCTTATTTGGAGATTCTGTTTTATTGTGCCTAAGTCATAGGAAATCGCCGTTTTTGCAGATATATGAATATTGATAGTAATTTTCTTTTCTGACCATAGTTAGATTGCCTTTATAAGCGTCAAATAAAGTTAAGCGAGCAAAGTATTAAACCGATAAATTTTCGAGTTAAGGTGTGTTTTTAGCGGTCCAGGAGTTTTGGACAGAGTAAAGCTCGGTGTTTTTGGAAGTTTATTGCTATGGACGGGATACACAAGGCAAGTGAAGGCAAAGGCAACAGGCCGAGTTTTCGACGTGATAAATCGCGTTTGAGAATCGAAATAATTGGCAAAACCGGCCGCCTTTTGTTCGTTGCTTCCTTTTTACTATTTATTACACTTTCATCTGGTTGCGGCAATAAGTTTTTTGACCCAACACAAGTGGGAAGGTTTCGCCCTGTTCCTGCCGTCAATGTCATATTGGATTCATTAGGTGTTGCCGAGGAAACAACGGTAGCCTGGGAACAGGCCGAAGATCCATTGCCTATGGATACTGTGGCGGTTGAGTCTGATTATGTATTCAGAGCGGGTGATGTTATTACTGTGGCTATCTTCGAGCTGCTTCAAGAGGGCATTCAATTTGTTAGCAATTATGTCGTTACCGAGACCGGCAGAATATCCATCCCGGAAGTTGGGATAATTGAAGTTGCGGGATTGAGTGAAACACAGCTTGAAGAACAAATAAGGCAAACTCTTTCACCGAGTGGATTGGATAAATTGAAGAATCCGTCTGTTATTGTAACTTTGTCCGGCTCTCAGCAGCGAGCTTTTTCAATATTAGGCGATGGTGTTCCCGGTCCGGGCAGATACCCAATTCCGCGATATAATTTCAGACTGACCGATGCGCTTGCGACGGCAGGAGGGCCAAGACAGTTTAACGTGAGCTATATTTTTGTTTCACGTTTTACCGATGGAAATAAGGCAGCAGGACATGAACTTCTTAAGCCGGGATACAATGAACTTGAGCTAAAAATGATTGAACCCGAAACTGCCGCCCCATCTCACAGGATGGAGCAAACTGTATCGCCTCGTGGACAATATGGGTATCAATGGCCTGAAAGCAAAGTAGTGATAACCTCATCTGAGATGGCAACGGATGATTGGGAAGCGGCTGGAATGCCAAAAGCCTTTCAATGGCCGAGTAATCGGAACCCCGGTCGGGTGGGTACCCAGACTGAATTGCAACCATTTGCGCAAGAGCCGATAGGTGTCAATGACATATTGAATACTTTAGAGGAACGCTCTCGCCGTGAACAAATGTGGTTAAACGGGCCGGTTGATGTCGAGAACGCAATGGATTCGTTCCGAGTGCTGGCTCGTTCCGAAAACAGGTTGGATGAACGAGTAGTAAGTCGCAGGGATTCGATGGCATTTACCCCCGCGCCGGCTGCTCCGAAGGCAACGGATGAGCCTGTAAGTGTTAGAGACATTCTAAAGACTCTGGAAAAGCGTTCTCGCAATCAACAAAAATGGTTGAATGGGGGAGTAGAAGTTGAAAATGCGCGGGAGTCTTTTCAGGAGATGGCTCGTTCCGACAAGTGGACAAATCAGCGAATAAATCGTCCGCAAGCACTGGCGTCATCGGCGCCGGTTGCTCCAAAAGTGATAAATGAACAGTTAGCTTCGAAAGAACCCGGAAACATCGAGTGGCAATTCATAGATGGCAAGTGGATTGCTGTTCCAAGTGGTTCACAGGCGCCACCTCCGCCTCCGCCACCGATTGCGACTCCAACTCCGACCCAAGCTCCAACGCAAGAGAAAGAGCAACCAGGGCATGTTGAGTGGAAATTCAAAGACGGCAATTGGGTTCCGGTTCAAGTGGGTAGGCCAACCTTGCCAAAAGCCACTGAGCCTATAAGGCCTGTTATTAAGATTGAATCCGGAGAACAACCGGCCGGCCGATATGAGATGCCTGGTATGAAGCGTGAATCCGGTACAGGGACGCGCCTTATAAGAATTCCGGCTAAAAAGTTACTTGCCGGTGATTCCAGATATAATATAGTAATAAAGCCCGGTGATACTATTCATGTGCCGGTTAATATTGTAGGTGAGTTCTGCATAATGGGTCATGTAAACCGTCCGGGTTATTTTAATATGACGGGACGACCAATGACTTTGAAAATGGCTATAGCTGCTGCGGGCGGATTGGGACCTTTGGCCTGGCCTAAACGCGTCGAGGTGGTTAGAAGAATAGGTAGAGCTCGTGAAGAAATAGTAATGCTGGATTTGGATAAGATTTCCAGCGGTGAGCTGCCGGATATCTTTATAAAGCCGAATGATTTAATCAATGTCGGAACGCATCCAACCTCCAGATGGCGGGCAATTCTGCGAAATGCCTTTAGAGCTACTTACGGGTTCGGCTTCGTTTATGACCGTAATTTTTCAGATAGAGATTTTGGCACCAGCAGACCTTTTCCGGGTTGGTTCTAAGAAAAGCATAGAGTGGAAAGTGCAGAACTGCCGAGCTCGACAGTTCTGTTTTTTTATTATTAGCTGTTAGTTTTCACGATGGTGTACGATATCATCTCTTCTGTTGCAAATAGGCCTGATGATGCTAAGAGTTGTACAATGAATAATCAAATACAACAAACAAGTGCACCGCTTCAACAACAGCTCTGGAGCCGGCTCGGGCTGCATAATTACATTAAAATTCTTATCATTGGAATACTGTTCTGCTATCTTTTTCGCGATGAGATTCAGGCCATTATCCACAGGTGGCTTACGGACAGCAGTTGGTCGCACGGTTTTCTAATCCCAGTGTTCAGTTTATATTTCATTAACCAGCGCAAAGAAGAGGTTCTCCGCTCAGTTCGGAATAATGAGTTAAAACCAAATTATATTGGCCTGTTTTTCCTGATATGCGGAGTTTTGTTTTATCCCTTTAATATTGTACAACTTCAGTACGGATATCTTAGACCCATTGGTATGATAGCAACGCTTGGTGCGATTGTGTTGTTTTTGGGTGGATGGCGCCTGGTGAAATATACGTGGCTGCCTATAGTTTATTTAATTTTTGCTGTGCCATTGCCTCGTAGATATTATGTTAGCCTTACCATGCCGATGCGGCATCTTGCTGCTTCTGTAGCAACTGCATTACTGAATCTGGTCGGCGGGATGGAAGCCACAGTCAACGGCGTTGTTATAGGTGTGATTTACAAGGGGCGGCAACTGGAGCCTTCGCTTAATGTAGCTGAGGCCTGCAGCGGGATGCGCCTGCTGATGGCCTTTTTGGCTTTGGGCGTTGCAATGGCATATCTGCACCACAGACCTTTATGGCAGCGATTAGTTCTTTTAGCCTGTACGATACCTATAGCGATATTTTGTAATATTGTGCGGGTTACATTAACGGGCTTTATTTATGTGTTGATACACCCGAAATATACGCAGGGAATCTATCACGACAGCCTTGGATTTATGATGTTACCTCTGGCATTCGGTTTATATGGTTTTCTGGCGTGGTTTATGTCGAGTTTGTTTATCGAAGGCAGTGATATAGTTAACGAAGATATTGTGGTTCATAGGCATAAGAAGTGATGCGGGATATTAGAAACAATATACGAGTATATTTTCAGCCGGCCTTTTTGATATGTGTCGCGGTGCTTACGACGGCCGGAGCCGGTATGTCGATAGCTGTAAAAAGCTTCGGAGTGTACTTAAAAAAGGAACCGCTGCCGTTGAAGAAATCTTTTGACTTACTGGATGAAAGTGATTTAGCTTCTTACAGAGTAATATCAAAATTAAAAATTGAGAACGAGGAAATAATCACAGCATTAGGGACCGAAGATTATATCCAGTGGATTCTGGAAGACACCGAAGCGGAAGATAATAGTGCGGCTAAAAAATATATGTTGTTTATTACTTATTACCAGCTTCCTGACAGAGTGCCGCATGTACCGGAAGAGTGCTATGCCGGTGGAGGCTTTCAGAAATTGGCATCCGACAGTGTAACGCTGGAAATAAACAACAATGCCGG
>CBDURK010000083.1:0-9821 GCA_965369645.1 uncultured bacterium
ATCACGCTTTGCAGAGTTGGCAGACAGAATAATATTCATATCAGCCTGCGCGGTGGCATGTTTGGCGTCAATGTCGGCATATTCACATGTTCTGGCTGTATTAGCATTCGCTACCACACGGTCACAGACAGCTTCGCCACGAAGGCTCTGGCTTAATGCCAGCTCTTTGTCACGTTCTATCTGTGCCCTTAATATCGCATGTTCCATGGTAAATTGTGCGTTAATGCGGCTGATTCTCGCTTCACTCTTCTGCCTCATAACGTTTACCTTCGTCATTGCCTGTCGATAATCGGCTTGTGCGATTCTTTCGCCTGAGTGAATGGAGTTATCAATTTTTGCCAGTTGCGCTTGAAGATATCTTTGAGCCGAATCCACCTGTGCATCAATCTGTATTGCAAGAGCTTCCTGCGAATCAGAAATACTTTGTGCTTCGGTCACGAGTTTTGAATACTGAGCGTCGCCGCGTTGCTGTGCCGCCCAAAGCTGAACTTTTAATTCTTTAACATCATTTTCGCCGCTGTTGGTAACCGCCTGAGCTTCTGCAAAAAGCTGATCTGCACGGGCGTTGATAATTTGCTCCATGGCGAGCGCCTGACTTTGTATATCAATGACCTCTGCTTCCTTGTCCTTGCGGAAGGACTCAGCCTGCACAACTTGCTGTCGGTATTTTGACTCTACGACATCCATTTCTTTTTCAATCTTGATTTCAATTTCACTAAAACGAGTGCGGGCCTGTGCTTCAAGAGCATCCGCTATACCCAGTTGTTCTGAAGCTATAGCATCTTCCTGTCTTTTTATGGCCAGAAGATTTGTTTCTGTTTCCGCGAATGATGCCTCGGCGACCAATTCATACGCATCCGCCTGTGCCCTTGTTCTCATAACCTCGGCAAAGGTTGTACGATATGCTGCGACGTGATTTGGCTCTATCCTTGGCGCGACAGGCTGTACCTGCGGAACATCCGGTACCGCGTGCAGCTCTTCTGTCTGCTCTGATACAAAAGTGGTGTTATTATTCATTTCAACTTTATTGTCTGCTTTTTTAGAGGCTATCTCATCCAGAACTTCCTGTTTGATTTTTGCCGCTTCGGCTTCCGCTTCGGCGATAATCTGAAGTTTTTGTGCTTCGGCTAAAGCTTCGGCATGGATCGCTGTCTGACGTACGGCCTCGGCACGAGCTGCGGCTTCTGCCTTAACAAATTCAGAACGAGCGACTTGTTCCGCCCTGTCTGAGCTGATTCGAAGTTTATTGACTTCGTTAAGATCATTGTCAATTTTGGACTCAGCTTCAGCAAGCAGCGATTCGTAATTGGCTATAGAGCTTTCCTGATGATAGCTAATCTCCGCACGGAGACGGTCAATTTCAGCCAGAGTCCTCTCAAGGCGAGTAGGCGCATTGGCGGATTTCTCTAAGGTTTTCGCCTGCGATTCGGCTTTTGTAGATTCGGCTTCCGTCAGCTTTAACTGATATTCTTCGTTCGCAAGATTATCCTGAATAGTTGCAGCTTTGGTACGAAGCTCTTTTACGTGAGCCTCTGCATCCTTAAGGATTGCTTCTCTGGTAGCATTGAGTCTCTCGGCCTCCGATTTCGTTTGAACAGTAACTGATCTAATTTGCTCATCGAGTTCATCCATGCGAGTCTGAGTTTCCAGTTGAACCGAGACAGCCTCCGCTTCAAGATCTTCTACAGTGGCATTGGCACGTTCACGTGTCGCTTTCGCGGCCTCTGTCATTTCAAGAATCTTGGCGTTGCTTTCGACTTCTATCGCGTCGTGAATCACCTTTAATTGTTCAATCCGAGCTTTTTCGCTTTCAAACTTTTCACGTGTATCAGCGATAAGATCGTAACGTTTGCTGTCGCCTTCTTTAATTAAAGACGATACGTTTGCGTCTTTAAGTCCTTCAAGAGCATCAAGTTCAGCTACTCTTGCCGTGATTTGTGCCATAGCCTTGCTGTATTCTTTGCTGTACTGTTTACGAAGTGCATCTGCTTCAGAAAGGTTTTTGTTGATTTGCGCTTCTAATTCCGTTCGGCGGGCACTATAATCAGCCGACTGCTTACTGAATTCAGCGCGAGCCTGCAAATCACCGGCATCAGCAGTTTCCAGGGCTGCTTCTACTTTGGAAACGCCTATTTTACCTTCACTTATATACATGACCGGCAGGTCTGAACTGTTGGCCAGATCGGAAAATTCCGAATGAGCATTCGTAATTTCGTAACGTTCTTTTGCTGGTTTCAGTATCTGGCCATATTTGCTGTTAGCACATCCTGAGATGAGCAACATTATAATCAAATATGTGTTTACTAATTGCCGAGCAACCAGCCTTTTTTGTCTGTTTGTCATTTTAAGTCTCCTCACAAGTTATGAAATGAAATATCCCCCATTGACATTCAATGGCCTCCGCAAATGATTTTTCGTCATAATGAAAAAGAGCAACTTTATCAGATAGAGGTATTTTTTTGTATTCTTTACAAAAAAAGTCGGGTAATAACAACAAAACCTCATTTACATGTGCGAATACTCTCATCCGACAAATACTAAATAACTTGCAATAGCAAGCATCTTAAATTATTGTTTTACAAAACTATCAGCCGAACAAAACTGAGAGCAAATATAGGATTTGGCATTTAGATGAATATAATATTAGCTGTAATACTTTTAGTCGGCGGGCTGGCAATATTGTGGACGTGCGCCGAGTTGTTAGTATCCGGTGCGGTTGGTCTGGCACGGCTTTTAGGTGTCAGCTCACTTGTTATCGGCCTGACGGTTGTTGCTATGGGTACATCAGCTCCTGAATTAGCAGTGAGCATCGCCGGAGTACTGGATAAAACCGGCGAAGGGGGAAATATTGCCATCGGTAATGTTTTCGGCTCTAATATTGCGAATCTGGCCCTTGTGGGTGGCCTGGTAGCCCTGATCCGGCCTCTAATGGTCAAAAGACAAACGCTTCGACGTGAGATACCAATAATGATTCTTATGGGGTTGCTGTTATGGCCATTCCTATTTAATTCCCATCTTTCCCGGCTGGAAGCCTTGGCTTTATTAACGGTGTTTGCTGTGTTGATTCTGATAACGGTACTTATGGCCCGTAAAGAAAGTTTTCAAAACAGGATTGAACAAGATCAACTGAACAAATTAGAAGTAGATGATACGGATGACTCGGGGATAACATCCCGGACAAATGTGGAAAAAAATGTGATCTTGATTGTGATTGGATTAATTGGGCTGGCTGTTGGAGCTGAGATGGCCAAGGACGGGGCTGTGTTTATCGGCACGAAAATCGGCCTGAGTAAGAGCGTTATCGCTCTGACTATCATCGCATTTGGAACATCTCTTCCGGAGCTTGTAACCTGTGTGGCAGCGGCGGTCAGAGGCCATCATGATATTTCCGTCGGCAATCTCGTTGGCTCCAATATCTTCAATACACTTCTTGTTGTCGGTGGAGCAGGCATAGTCATGCCGTTTGATATAGAGCAGCGGTTCGCTGGAGGGACCGATTACTGGATTATGATTATCGTCAGCGCCGCCTTTGCCTTAGCAGTCTTTCTCGGCAAGCACATAATCGGACGTATAAGCGGCACACTACTGCTCTGCGGATATGTTGGATACCTGGTGTATTTGTTCGGCTACAGCGGGTAGAAAAAAACATAAGCCAGGATACAGAAAATCAAAACATAACATTACGGACTTAAACTTACTCATCGCCACCTGAATTTTCGTGATTTTTCGATCAACTCTTTTATTCGCTCTTTGACGTTCTGAATTTTGATATTTTCATCTTTCCACTTATCAATCTCATCTCTATTTTCGTTAAGTTCTTTTTGCAGCTCATTAAGCCTTTTTAGCAGGTATTCGTACGCAATTTGCTTCTTTCTAATGATCAGATCATACTTATTGCCGACTACTTCTTCCAACTGAGACATTAATTTTTTCTTTTCTTTTTCACTTTTTGTGGTCTTGATTTTCTTAACCAGCACTTCCTGTCTTTCATCCAGCTCCAGTTCTGCCATAAGAACTTCGGCCAATTCGGGATTTCGTTTTGATTCATCGAAAATACGTCTATATTTTTCCTTGACGTACTCATACTTCTGTGAATAAAGATCCGTATCTTTATCTTTTAACTTATCCAAATCCCGTGCTACTTTAGGTAAACCCTTTCCAAGCCATTCGAGAAATTCTACACGCCACCTGCTTCTCCAGGATTCTATGCGTTTAGTCCACTGCTCACGGACGGCTTTTCTAAGCTCTTCTCCGAACTTCTCAGGATTATTTTTGCGCAAATTTACCAGCTCTTTTGCTTTTGTCGGGTTGCTTTCTTTCAATTCCTGTAAAAAGTAGTCAATTTCCTCTTCTCTCGTTCTATATCTTCCCGGACCTCGCCCTCCTCGTCCAGGCCCGCCGCCAGGGCCTCCTCGCCCTTGGCCCCCGCCCGGCCCTCTTGGCACATCCTCTGTCCAAATATCTTCTTCTGTCTTGTTCTCTTCAGAAGAACAAGGCGAAATGGTTATTGTTGCCATTGCCGCTATTACCAGAATTAAAATAATTCCACGACGTAACTCCATTTCTTTACTCCTTCCAGAAATCATTATTAATTGCTACAAGCTCCATCTCCAATTCAGATAAGCTGCTGTCGCCGTTGCTGATGTCTTCACCCAACTGCAAGGACCGCAGTTCGTCTTCAATTTGCTCAATTTCAATAGTGAAAATTGCCAGGTCCGCGTCGTCGGTTGTAATATCGTCGCTTTCCCAAATTGCTGTTGGTATGATCGATGCATATTGTACCCGGCCGGTTTCAGAGGGAACATTATCGAATAAACTCAGGCTTATCGCCGTTATAATCATAATTGCCGCCGCAGCATAAACCGCCCTGTAAGCTATCTTTGTAAAAGTATTTGTTCTTTTGGCCGGCAGACGCATAGCGATTTCAGCCTTTATATTGGCTATTAGCATACTATCAGGCTCTGGCGCAGGGTGATCACGAAGGATTTGCTCAGCCTTTTGGATATCCTCAACGCCGCTTTCGGCCTGTTCGGCACTCATGAATCTCTCGAACAGTTCTTTCAAATTTTCATCGTTTTGACTGTTCATAGTATTCTTGCTCCATTTATAACATCATTACTTCATTAATTCTCGAAGTTTTTTCAGCCCCCGATGCAGCTTTGCCAATGTAGTGCCTATCGGCTCGGACCGCATCTTTGCTATTTCCTTAAAGCTTAATTGTGAATAAAAACGCAACATTATCAATTCTCTCGTATCGGCATCCATCCTTTGGAGCTGTATTTCTAATAGGTCAATTTGCTCATTGCCCGATTTTTTTGGCTCTGTTATTTCTGATTCAAGTTGAACTTTATGGACATCGAGCAATTTTTTCCGTCTCTGCTTGCTCCTTAAATAATCGTGGAAAATATTAGAAGCTATTCTAAACAGCCACCCATCAAAGGAGCCGCCTTTATAAGAAACGATTTTCTCAACTAACTTGACAAATAGCTCGCTTAAAAGCTCATCGCTGAGGTCCTTATTGCCCGTTAAACGGTAAAAATAACCGTATAATCGGCTTGCATAAATATCGACTATCTGCGAAAAACAATTAGAATCACCGCTTTTGCAGCCGATTATTAACTGGGCTAAATCATCGCTGTTTACCATATTTAAGCGTTTTTTATATAATTAAAGACGGCCTGGGCGGACAATTTATTGCAATATTCCACAAAAATCGGCATTTGGATAACAATTTTTGGTCTTATAATGTGCAAATTTAACCCATTTTAATGAAAAAAACACCTGTACCGATGATGCTGATAAGGACAAATAAATCATTTTTTTGACTTCTGTTGGATTTAGATGTCCTCTTCCTCCTCCGGCTCTTCATCATCG
The DNA here is from genome assembly GCA_965369645.1 of uncultured bacterium. GTDB lineage: Bacteria > Planctomycetota > Phycisphaerae > Sedimentisphaerales > Anaerobacaceae > NIOZ-UU13. The sequence goes on from CBDURK010000083.1 coordinate 5,875, forward strand.
ACTTTCCAGCTATCAGATTCGTCAAGCTCATCAATCTCACGCTGCATGAATTGGATGATCTTATCCTGAAGCGGCGCCATTTTCCCGTACCACTTTAGCATTCCCTGATAGCTGGCTAACAGCATATCAAGACGAATAAGCTGCCATTTGGCTAAACATTCCGGCTCTTTGATATTTGTAAATGGATTGCACATGAATACCCCTTTGCTGTCAGGACTACTCTGATATAATTCACAATCTTTGCATTGTATCATTTTCGTACTCCGCCTAAATTTGCCGAAACACCCGCCGGGGCTCGACCCTTTTCTTGATGGTTGAATATCAAACTTATTGATTGCATTTTTTTATTTTTTATTTTTTTACTTCCATGCTTATTTATAATATCATATATTGCAACAGGTTAAAAGTTTTTGCACTAAACAAATTTTGTAGGTTGGTGGAGAAATAAATGGCTAAACCAAGGCGTAGGCGTAAAATTGGCAGTAAAAAGAGGCGTGCCAAGTGGAAAATCAGGCATAAAATCAGCTAAGCAATATCGATAAAATGTATCTCGTCGCAAGTATCTCGCTGGGAGGTAACAGATATGAGGATTAAACATCCGCTTCCGGCAGACGGATACGAGATGCGAGGATGAAGCACTTCACAATATCTTTCAAACCCGACGGCAGGCACATTTCCATTCATTCAGGTGCAACCCTTACCGAAGCTGCGGGCAAGGCGGGTATAATTCTGAATACTTTCTGCGGTGGTATAGGTACCTGCAAAAAGTGTCTGATAAAACTTGAGCCGTCGGGGCAAGAGGTTCTCGCCTGTCAGTACCGTATTAAAAGCGACCTTACAGTAACAATTCCCGGCGATTCCAGGTTCTTCGAGCATAAATATTTAGCCCATGGTATCGAAACAGAGATTGATGGGGCTGCGGACATATATGAGAAGTATCTGGATATATCTTCGTCGGATAAGATATTCGGAATTGCCGTTGATATCGGCACAACCTCCGTTGTGGCCAAGCTGATTAATATGATTGACGGACAATGTCTCGCTACAGAAGCAACTCTTAATCCGCAAAGCAAATACGGTGATGATGTCATCAGCAGGATTGCTTACGCCCACAACGAAGATAAGTTATCTGAATTACATAGAGTCATAACAGACTGCATTAATGAACTGGCGATAAAACTCTGTCATAAGACGGGCGTTAATGCGCATTTAGTATATGAAATGTGTGTTGTCGGCAATACGACTATGAATCACATCTTCCTCGAATTGCCCGTAAGTCAACTCGGCCAGGCCCCTTACAAGGCATTTTCGCTCGAATCGCACGATTTACCTGCCTGGAAGCTGAATATAGCAATGAATCCAGCCGGCAAAATCCATACTGTGGAGAATATAGCCGGCTTTGTCGGTTCGGATACTACGGCTGTGGCACTTGCGGTCGATATTGATTCGGCAGAAGAAATGACACTTGTGGTAGATATCGGCACAAACGGAGAGCTTGTTCTCGGCACAAAGGACAAACTTTATGCTGCCAGTTGTGCCGCAGGACCGGCTATGGAAGGTGCGCGTATAACCTGCGGAAGCAGAGCGGCTGAAGGCGCTATAGAAGCTGTTGTAATTAATGAAGGTGACATAGATTTAGAAGTGATAGGAAACTGCCCTGCCCGCTCGATATGTGGCTCAGGCCTTATTGATGCAGTGGCCGTAATGCTGGAACTGGGCATTATCGATTTAACAGGACGGTTTGTCGAACCAGCAAACCTCAAGGGAAAAGTGTCACCTACTATTTTCTCTCGTATATGTGAGCAGCATGATGAGCCGGCTTTTATTTTATCGGACAGCGGCAATACCGATAAGATATTCCTGAGACAAAAGGATATACGCGAAACACAATTGGCAAAGGCTGCCATAAGAGCAGGCATCAAACTTCTCCAAAATAAAATTGGCCTTGAAGATGACGATATAGGACGCATTCTTTTGGCCGGCGCGTTTGGCAATTATATCCGGAAGGAAAGTGCATTACGGATTGGTCTGCTGCCTGGTGTTCCCCTTGAGCGGATTGTTTTTGTCGGCAACGCCGCCTCTTCGGGCGCTAGGATGACCCTTGTCAGTCAGCAATACAGAGACAAGGCACGTGATTTAGCCAACAAGATTGAATACATTGAAATCGCTAATGAGCCGAAATTCCAGGATGTTTTCGCGGATTCAATTCTTTTTTAAAACACTATCTGGTACTGGATTCTCACCGATAAGCTGTTATATTTCTTTTTGATTCCAAGCTAAGAGTGTGTATAATGTAGAAGGTGGAATTTGTATAACACTTTGTTTAAGGGAAGGTGGTATGAACATGCACAAACGGTACGCCTTTACGCTAATAGAACTTCTGGTAGTAATTGCAATTATTGCTCTGCTGATGGGGATATTGATGCCTGCACTTCAGCGTGTGAGGAAACAGGCCCGGACGGTTTATTGCCTGAGCAGTCTCAAACAACTGGGTCTTGCCATGCACTCCTACGCATTGGATAACGATGATTATATTCCCCGTGCATTGGACCATCAAGTGAAATGGATACTGGAATTCATTCCATATTTAGGTCAGGAATATAGAAAAATCGATGATTATCGCGAGGTTGATGTTTATCAGTGTCCTTCCTTCCCACATAACGGAATAGGCCAATATGGCCAACTCAACAGCGAGCAGACGGTGGACTATGTAGTAAACGCATGGGATATGGACAATCCATTCTCAAGCGGCAACCAGGGTAACCAAAAAGATGAGCCGACCAAGCTCGGCAGCGTTAAGCAACCGGCGCAGCGGATTTATATGGCGGATAACTCGGCAGGAGAATGGCGCCCTGTTGTGCGAAACAGAGATCAGCTTGATATTTTGTCCAGGTTCAACTATTTGGATGTTTGGTCGAGAACACATTTACCCGCCTCGGAAGAAACCACCAAGGGTAATAATCTGACCCGACGAGTCGCGGCTAATCGACACCGCGGCGAAGGCTGTAACAACCTTTTCTTCGACGGACGGGCCGACTGGCTCAATAAGGAAGACAATACCGCCCGGCTTTGGTGTGGCGCAGAATAACTCTGGATACTTCCCTTGCGATAGCAAAATGTTTTCACCTTAACAAAGTGTTCACAGAGCATATAAGCTATTCCACGATACCGGATATAGTAATTCACCTGATAGATAAATCAGTCATTCCCCGATTGTCCGACAAATGAGATTCGTTATAATATATATTGTCAGTCGTCCGAAGGGTCTTGACCAACTTAAGGTTTGCTCGGTGGCGGCAGGCTGACACAGGAGCAAAATCCGTTTGACGGTAGGCGTAAATCTGGAAGTAAATAATTTATCAGATTTGATAATACTTATGTTCTGCTGTTTATTTTATGTTGTGCTCCTCGCCGAGGAAATGAACACTAATTTGTTAGTGTGAAATTTGGGAACTACAGTTGTTGGGGATTGAATCGTGTTTTTTCTAATCGCCTTTAATCAGGAACCACATAAATATCCCCAAAAACATCATAACTGTCGTCCATAAAGGTCTTATTTTACCGTATCTCGTCATTATGAACAGGATAACGGAACAGACAGCGCCGAGCAAAACTAATCCACTTAAAGCCGGCACCACAACTGCCGATGTTCTTCCATTGTAAGAAATCGTACCATCCGCCATATGGCCGAACCACTTCAAAGCAAAATAAGCCGCGAACATCCATATACAAACAGAGGCAATGTCAATAATCGTACGTAAAGCTGCTTTCATAGCATCCGCCCTTTCACTTATTGTTTCACCATGATTTGTTATTTATCCTTGGCCTGTTAAGTATATCTTAATTTTATTCTTTCAAAAGTATTTTTCTGGTCAGCAAGATTGATGCCACAGCCAAAAGTACGAAAACGGCCAATTAACCTTCGTTTTTGACCCCTCACTTACGTT
>CBDURK010000084.1:0-9795 GCA_965369645.1 uncultured bacterium
AAATCACGGCGGGTTAATCGTGAGTGTTTCATATTTAATTCTCCTCTTATTGGTCCAATATGATTTCTGCATTTATCATAAGGATTTTGACGGCACCGTTCAAGAGCTTTTCCGGTGATGATTGATTTGGAAGAAATTAATAGCAGCTTTGGGAGGTATCCCTGGATGAACTATTAAAAAAACTGCAAAATAACTTTATTTGTCAGGCAAATTTGATATTGTAGCGACAGAAAAAGTCCGTGGCTTTAACTAAAAGAGTTTAATGAGAAATATCACTTTCATTTTTATGTCCGGGAGATAGTAAGTGAAAACGATTGATTTACGAAGTGACACTGTTACTTTGCCAACGCCGGCGATGCGAGAAGCTATTTATAACGCCGAACTTGGTGATGACGTATTCGGAGAAGACCCGACAACTATACGTCTTGAGAAAATGGCCGCTGAACATATGGGGAAAGAAGCGGCGATGCTGGTAGTCAGCGGCACAATGGGAAATCTGGTATGCATACTAACTCACTGCAAACGCGCTGAAGAGGTCATCCTTGGCGACCGGTCGCACACGTTTCTTTACGAAGCCGGGGGTATATCGGCTTTGGGCGGGATACACCCGCATACAATTACCAATCAGTCCGACGGCACAATGCGGCTGGAGGAAATCGAGGCGGCAATTCGCGATGATAACGTGCATTTCCCACGAACCCGGCTGATATGTCTGGAAAATACTCATAACCGATGCAATGGTGCCGCTCTTTCACTCGAATATATGAAAGCAGTAGCGGAACTGGCCAAAAACAGGGGCCTTATGGTGCACCTCGACGGCGCCCGGATATTTAACGCCGCCGCAGCTTTGCAGGTGGATGTAAAGGAACTGACTTGTTATGCAGACTCAGTAAGCTTTTGCCTTTCAAAAGGGCTTTCGGCGCCCGTTGGCTCTGTTATCTGCGGCTCCAAAGAGTTCGTTGCCGAGGCCCGGCGAAATCGAAAGGTACTTGGAGGCGGTATGCGTCAATGCGGCATTATCGCCGCCGCAGGTATAACAGCTCTTGATGAGATGGTGGACAGAATAGCAGATGACCATGCAAACGCTCAGCGTCTGGCTCAGGGTATCGCTCTTATCCCAAGCTTGTCTGTTGAGCCGGAAAGGGTACAAACAAATATTGTTTATTTCGACATTGTAAGCCGACAAATCAAAACGGAGGAACTTCTAAGCCAACTCGGTAATAAAGGAATAAAAATACTGCTGTTAGGACCATCACGCTTTAGGGCGGTAACTCATTACGGTATCAACGCCGAGGATATCGATTTCACATTGTCTGCTCTGGGCGAGATAATGTAAAAACTTTAAAAGGGGCGATTCGCGAATCGCCCCTGAAATTCAAAGATCAAATATTGGGTATCTTGAGGATACTTAACAGTGCGGCCTATTGTAAATCAATCTTCAATTCGTGGATTGACCAGTTCCAACTGTCCGACGAACCGGTCTGAACGATTTTGATGAATCTGGTTTGTACAGGTTTTCCAAACTTGATTTCAGTTATCGGATTGGTACCTTTGCCAGTAGCAATGGGTTTGTCCCAACTACCGCCATCGAAAGAAATATAGACCTCATATCCGCGTGGGTAGTCATTGGACGAATTCCTCGTATCGAGAGTCAGACCGGATACGGTACTTTCAACGCCGAGATCTAATACAAACCAATCGCCGGGCTTCATTGCCCTGTCAGTACTCCAGCGGCTTGAACGATTACCGTCCAGCGCTCGACGTGCATTTCTGTTGCTGCGTGAAGCTGTTGCTTTGAGATTCTTACTCACCAATGCCTCTTTAATTTTCTTTAAGGCCAATTCCGCCTCAGCAGAGAGACCCGGAATTTCTTTCCACTGTTCGGCAAGAGCTAATCCCTGCTTGCAGGGATATTTGGACAAGACAGAGAGCACTGCTTTCTTTTCATCGACACGCTTTGCAACAGACATAGCTTCAGCCAACAATGTGACAGTTTCGGCTGCGCTGCGGTTGGCGGGTATTCCGAGCAGCTTGATATAACCACGAAGTGCCAGAACCTGATTGGTCGAATTGCGTCCAGTTTTAGCTATGTTCATAAGGTCTGCTGACGGAGTTGCCTCGGGCCAGTCGGCCATAGAACGTATGGCAGCTTTTTTGATTTCGGCATTACCACTGAGCAACTGACCGCGAACGGCCTGAAGGGCTTGTTGGCCTCCTATGCGTGAAAGCACGGCTAAAAGATGAGGCTTTGCGGCGTTATCAGCATTGGCCAGGCCCGTAATGACAGGAGTGGCGTCCGGCTCATCGAGCCGCGTAACAATAGCCACCATCGCACGCTCAATGCCCGCTCGATCTGCATCACTTTTAGCCGCAAGGAGTATTGAAACTATAGCGGGAAGCTCTTTTTGCCCGGCCAATTCACCCAGGGCCTTATAAGCCGTTTGGCGAATATTTCTATTATTGTCTTTGGTAACTGTGAACAGGGCAGGAATTGCTTCAATCTGGCGGCGATTGATAAGTGTTTGAATCACATTAATACGAACCTGGTTCTGAGCACTGCTTTGCACAATGCCAATCAATTCTTCAGCAACACCGGGAGCCGAGATTCGGCTAAGACTTTCCATTGCGGCCTTGCCGGTTTCATCATCCGCAGCGGATACATCGGCAAGCAGTTCGACATTGGAAGAACCACCGAGAACGGCAAGGGCTTTAGCAGCGGCAAGGCGAACAGACCCATTGTTGCTCGCTAGAGCTTTTGCGACATAAGGAGCTGCGGCTTTATCGCCACGTGCTTCAAGTGCGCTTAGCAGTACGACCTGGGCATCGCCACTGAGCTGAAGTAGTTGTTCGGCAAGAGCTTCGGTGATGGCGGTACCGGGCATTTCTGTGATAAACTTTCCGGCGGCACGCTGGAGGTCAAGGTCTTTATCTTTGAGAAGAGCCAGCACATGAGGAACCGCCTTATCTTTCTCGGCCCGGACTAGGCCTTTATAGGCAGCGATTCGAATCCAGGTATTATTGGCAGGTACAATCATTTTGCGATAGATTGCCACGGCATCAGGTTTCTGCCCTTCAGTAAGCATTTTATCAGCACACATCAGGCGGGCATTGTCGCGCGCGGCCTTGAGACTTGCAGGTACTTGGGCGTCTGTTAGTGCGCGAGCCGCTTGCGAGCCTCCAATTGCCCCCAAAGCTTCAATAGCAACACGGGCAACATCCGCATCACTGTCCGTAATCAACTTTTCCAGTTCGGATACGGCTTTGCGGTCGCCGCGCTGGCCTATTGAACCAATGACGCCGATTTTGCGATTACCCTCTAATTCCGTAAGCGCCTGGCGCAGAGCGTCGCCTGCTTCGGGAGCAGCCATATACTGCAGAGCAAAACGTGCCATATGGGATAGTTCCCTATCGGCAAGCAGCTTTGACAGAGCGGGAACGGATTTGGCCGAGCCGACACGACGCAGCATCCTACAGACGAACTGCCTTCCGGCGAAGGTTGTTTTGGATGATTGAAGAGCCTTAAGCAATCTTGCCTCGATTTGTGGAAACGAGGACGGCGGGACATTTCTAATCTCCTCCTCGATAACCGCCAGGGCACGGCGAGACTTACCGAAATCATAATCTTCGATGGCATCATAGTTGGCCGAGAGAGTAGCCCGGAGGCTGACCTTGTCGGCTGTTGGGAAATCCGCAGGCACTTCCACCTGAGTTACTCTTCCGGTAGCGGCCCACTCGGTACCACGCAGGAATGTCACGATAAATCCGACACTGCGCAACTGTTCGGGAGCATGACCGAGGACGGTATGGAAAACTCTTCCTTTGCCGTACTTAATGGTGAACAGGATTGGCTCGTGCTCGCCGGTGCCTTTTTTAGCAGGGTCGGCGTAAGCGGTTGCAAGAACCTTCATATTCTTTGCAGGCCCTCGAAGCTTGCTGTAGAGTTCATCTTTCGCATGCATCCATTTTTCGGGAAGGCCCGCTGTGATGGCGTGAAGACGGTCTCGCATGACAACCTGGAATTCATGCTGTGGACCGTGTGTCCCCCCGCGACCGGGAGAGTTATCGAAAACGACTTTGCCGTTTCGGTAACGAACCATCGGGCCCGACTTCTCGTCCCGTCCGCCCCATCCGCCGATAGCTATCATTTCGTTCCATTCTTGCCAGTTGGAAAATGCGTTGTCCGCGGCGTGATAAATAACCAAACCGCCACCGTTTTTCATATATTCAACAAGTGCATCCTGAGTTTGTTTGGGCCAGTTATCGCCGGTATAGTTTGCGACAATAACATCGTACTTCGGGAAAATCGGTCTGAAGGTATCCATCGGCTGACCTTTAGCAGGCGAGGTAGCCACATCTACTTCGAACATTCCCGTTTCTTCCAGCAACCTCTCGAGGACGGGCGTGGTACCTTTCCAATCATGATTGTTCTGGCCGTCAACTATCAGGGCCTTAATAATTTTCTTATTAGCCCGGCTGATATCCTGTATGCGGATATTTCGCCATTTGATACTCTTACCCGCCTGTTTGGAGCCGTGGACCTGTAAGGCAATGAATCCTGTTGAGGTCATATCATCTCTCAGGTCGGCAGCGGGCACACCGTTAACCCAGGTTCGTATCCGGTCACCGATAGCCTCGATGCGATAGTGATTCCACTGGCTTTGCCTGAAGGCTTTTTGCGCTTTGGGCTTGTCTTCAAGCTTAAACAGCCAGCCCCGTCGGGCCTCGTCATATATACCGGCACTCCAGGCCCTAGATGAAGTGTCTATCTCGACCTGATAGCCGTGGACGCGGTGGTTCTTAAAGTGCTCGAAGCTGCTGCTGCGAATCTGGATACCGGAATTCATTCCAGGCTCGACAAAAAACTCCAACTCCAGAATGAAATCTGTGTACGTTTTTTCGGTGCAGAGGAAACTGTTGGGCGTATTAAGGACCGTGGTTCCGACAATCATTCCGTCCTGAACGGTGTACTTCGCCTTACCGTTACGCTGGATCCAGCCATTGAGGGTTTTACCGTCAAAGAGGTTCTCCCAGTCCGCGTTCGCCGCGAGTGATAAAGACGGCAGAGCAATATAAACCATGGCGGAAATAAGTAAAAGCGTTACGAAACGTTTCATTATGTTACTCCTTATGTCTTGCATTTTTTTACTGAATTTCTTTTACAGAACCCATGGCTCACGATAGGAACGGCCAAGTAATGCGCCGGCTTCGGTGTCACCGATGATTTCTTCTTTTACGGGGTTCCATTTGATTTTGCGTCCGATGAGCATTGCAATTTCACCGAGCAGAGCCACGCTAATGGAACGAAGGCCTACTTCCGCGGGACAAATAGTTAGCTTGCGGCTTTTTACGCAATCGAGGAAGTTCTGTTTGTGGTCCCTGCTCTCGTAGAGTTTTATTTCGTTGGGGGCAATTTCCTCCCGCAGGATTTTTTCATTGGAGGCGTTAAGACCGCCGCGATTTACATGTATCCAACCTTTTTCGCCGTACCATTTGGCGCCCTGAGTGAGTTGCTGGTTGTTGGCGACGGTCATTACTGTGCCGTCGGCATATTTGCAGGCAAATTTATACTCAGTTGGAACATTATAGAGACCTTCTTTGGGATAGTTACCCTTGCCCTCGATTTCCACCGGCCCGGTATAATCCCAGCCCATACCCCAGTGAGCGATGTCAATATGGTGCCCCGCCCAGTCGGTAAGCTGGCCGCCGGAGTAATCCATAATCCATCTCCAGTTCCAATGAACCACACCCCGGTATGGCACATAAGGAGCCGGTCCAAGCCAGAAATTCCAATCGAGTCCTTCGGGAACCTGCATTACAGGTTTTACATCTGTAGCACCGCCGGTTGGCAAGCCGACTTCGACCTTCAGGATTTTTCCGATGCGGCCATTGCGAACAAGCTCACAAGCCCTGCGAAATTTCCAGTCGGAGCGCTGCTGGCTGCCGGTCTGCCAGACCCGTCCGTAGCGATGGACCGCGTTGCAGATGGCACGTCCTTCGCGGATGGAGCGGGCAAGCGGTTTTTGGCCGTGGATGTCCAGGCCCGCCCTGGCCGCTGCTATAGCGGGGATGGCATGCCATTGATCAGGCATCGCCAATTGCACGGCATCAAGGTCGCCGCGGCCAATCAAATCGCGAAAGTCAAGATAGGCCGTGCAATCGCTGTTGCGATATTTTTGATCCACTATCTTCTTGGCATTATCTCGATGGCTCTTGTCAACATCACAAACGGCCACCATTTGCACTTCCGGCTTGCTTAAGAAACCCCGCATATCACCGGATCCCTGAGAGCCGACGCCGATTGCCCCCATAACTATACGGTTGCTCGGTGAGTAGGCACCAAAAACCGATGAAGGGACAATTGCAGGAAAAACCATGGTTGTGCCTGTGGCAACTGCGGTTCCTTTCAAAAAGCTCCTTCGAGTTATTCTGCCTTTGTTCATAATATTCTCCTAATTAATATCAGTTGAAAACTGAGATAATAACGCAACATAATTTAAGACCCATCCTCATCGGATTATAGTATCAAAATTTACAATTGTTGCAATACTTTTCTGATGTTGAGACAGCTATATAAAAAGCTTTATTTTCATCTTAATAAGGTTTTAATCCCGGATTTGCACGCCAAGCTCCTTAAACTGTGCGCCTGCATTCAAAAAGTGCGCGGTAATCCAGAACACCGTCCATTCTTCAACATAATTACCGCGAATGCCGGAAATATCATTACGACTGAGACGCTGACTGAATTTTCCGTGCTGTGCATAATTCGTATGATGCGGCTGTTCGCCCTGGCTTCCATAAGGATCGATAAGCTGGCCGCAACTGCGGTACATTAAGATTGCGATTTTTTTTAATTCTTCCCTGTTCAGAAGCTGTCCTAATCGATAGATATCCGGGGTAATGAGGACGCCAAATACATCAATGTGCATATTTTGGACAGATACGGCCGTCCAGCCTCTGGTTTTAAAACTGTTGTCACGGAGACGGCCTGCAGGCAGGTCTATATCCATAACCATCACATAAGTCAAAACAACATCACATGCGTGCTCTGCCCATTTGAGGTATTTGCGGTTATTTGTAAGCTCATAGAGCGCCAAAAATCCCTGTAGAGCGGCAAAGGCGCCCTCTTTATCTTCACAACTGGCATCCAGGGTGCCGCCCCAGTACGGCTCATCCATACCCAAATGTCTCGACGCATAAACGTTGCCGGCTTTTTCCGCAGCCCGACGATAAGTCTCAGAACCGAATAGCCGATAAGCTTTGCAAAGCGGAGCGATAAAAAATGCCTGATTTGTGGACAGCGGCCTCCAGTCATCCGACAGGATTCTCTTTGCATGAAAATCACAAGCTTTGCGCAGGAAACGTTCCCAGCGAGAGACGTCTAATCCTTTTGCTCTGCCGATACGAATCGCATTGGCAAAATTCAACATGGCCTGGCCCTGAGAAAGCAGCTCGGGCCGATTACGCCGAACCCACTGCCGTTTTTTGTGATCATACCAGGTATAAAAACCCTGATCGTAAAACTCTGCCCCGGAAAGGAAATCAAGGGACTTCTTTGCCATCTGGGATGCTTTTGAATCACCGAGTTCTTCATCCAGAACCTGTAAAGCATATCCGGGAGCTGCGGTCTGGCCGCACCAGCCGAAAACGAAATAATTGCGGTCGGGATATTTGTTAAAACCCGCAATGTTCCCTTCTTCATGCCATCGTGTTTTGGCAAGGCGGTACTTTGCCTTGATGATTTCCTGAAACGAGGGCAATCCTTCAAGAGAATAGGGAGAGAAAATATCCAAAGACGTTCTTGTGGGGTGTTGAAATCCGGAGCCTTTTTCCGCGACAGGATAAGCCTCAAGATAGAATGTTTTTTCAATAATTGCTCCCGGCGGCACGTTGATGTAAGCATTATCATAAGGGACAAAGCCACGCTGAGAAGCCTTAATAACACTTCGTTTGCCATTGGAGGCACAGGGGCCGGACAGAAGAACCAGTTCAGTTCCATGCTCTTGCGCAATCAATCCCAACGACCACCACTGGTCCTGTAAGTTGCCATACGGCACAGGTGAGGGCAGAGAATGTAAGGCCGTTCCTCTCATGCCATTGCTATCTGCCCATTCTAAGCTTGTATAGGGCATTGGAAAACGATGTTCCTCAAAAATGGCTTCTTCCCCTGATTCGCCTGAGTAAACAGGTACTCTGCCGCTCTTTGCACCGGATGGATTTCCATGATACAGTATGCCGGGCAGCAGAGCACCTGAACCTTTACCGCGACATTGAAAACGAACCGAAAGTGTTATGAATTTAGCGGTCGCCTTTCCTTCCCAGATGAACCTGCGAATACACTTCACAACGGCGCCTTCGGGTCGATATGAATCTGAAATCCGCCACGTGCCCGCAGAGGTTTCGAGCTTGCCCCGCAAAATTGTCCAGTCTTCTATGTGCTCTATTTCAGTAGGTTTGCCATGAACCCAATCCGCAGGCCAGCCCTGCTTCCATGCGGTGGCAATCGACCAGAGACCTTCCGGAGGTGAAGTTAGAATATCTTCACCATCCAGAAGTATTTCCACCTTGTAGAACTTGCCCTCGTGTTTTGTACGAAGACGGGGAAGCTGCCCATAGGTAGGCAAGGCGAACATGCTGTACGATGTTAAGATAAATACTATCAAATTCATAATTGAATGTTTCATCATAATTCTCCTGTTCAGGGAAATAACCTTCTGACCTCACTCCATGTGATACCTTACTAATTTGACATCCTAATTATTGTAGCGAATCAGCTATATTTGTAAAGCCTGCCGGGCATCATATCAAAACGATATATTTTATTTGATACACAACTCTTTAAATGAAAAATATGAAGCATCCGTCTACAGGTATTGCTTTCTTTTTGCAGTTATTGTATTTTACACAAATAGAATTTAATGAGGAAGTTGGGCTGGCACGAACAGAAAAATAAGACGAGCACGAACAGATACAGAGGAAGGGAGTTTAAAATGGAGCAAAGCATTAATCGCCGCCATTTTTTGAAATTCGCCTGCAGCGCCGCCACGGCTGCTATTTTCGCACATACTGCTTTTTGTAATGACGAACCATCTCGCAGGCCGAACATTGTCTTTATCCTCGTTGACGACCTCGGCTGGGCGGATGTGGGGTGTTACGGCAGTGACCTGCATGAGACACCGAATATCGACAGGCTGGCAAAGCAGGGTATGCGGTTTACCGATGCCTATGCTGCGGCACCGGTTTGCTCACCTACGCGTGCTTCCATTATGACAGGTAAGGATCCGGCCCGTCTGCACATGACTATTTGGTACGAAGGCTCGGCCAATCCGCCACAAAACCGAAGGCTTATCCCGCCGGTCACACAGGGCAATATGCCGCACGAGCAGGTGACCATAACCGAGGTACTCAAGAAGGCCGGCTACTTTACCGCTCATGTGGGCAAGTGGCATCTTGGTAACGCTTCGCACTATCCCGAGACCCAGGGCTTCGACGTCAATATCGGCGGAACTTTCTGGGGAGCACCGACCACTTTCTTTTATCCTTATGGCGGCCCAAGCAGATGGGGCGGGGAGTTTCGGTATGTGCCGCACCTCGAATTTGGAAGCGAAGATGAGTACCTGACCGACCGCCTGACCGACGAAGCCCTTCGGATAATCGACAAATCAAAAGACAAACCGTTCTTTCTCAATCTTTGCTACCACACCGTCCACACACCAATCGAGGGTAAACCTGATTTGGTCGAGCACTATAAGAAGAAGGTCAAACCGGGCATGCACCATCAGAACTATGAATACGCCG
>CBDURK010000085.1:0-9758 GCA_965369645.1 uncultured bacterium
GCTTCATTCGTCTTGCCTTGAGGTGATTCGGTTTCCAGTGAACGACGAAGCGGACCCCGGTGGTCAACCGATAATATGTAAAAAGTACCCCTCGGACCGGCTGTCTGCTGCAACCTGCGCCACTTACCAATGGTCATTGCCATCGCTGCAAATCTCCTTTGTTAAACTCCATGCGCCCGCAGATATTCACGGTTTCTCTGTGCACTTTCCTTCGGTGAACCCATCCCCGGCAGAACATCCTGCTCAACTACAATCCAGCCGTCGTAATCCTGCTGCTTTAACCAGTTAAGTACCGCCGGAAAATCGACACAGCCCTGTCCGAGTTCACAGAAAACCCCTCTTCGAACCGCCTCGAAATAATCCCATCCTTCATCGCGTGCGCTGTCGGCGATTTGCGGCTGACAATCCTTAAAGTGCACATACCAGATACGCTCGGCAAAAAGTTCGAAGGCTTCAAGAGCAACTTTCGGATCGTTTTTTCCGCAACCATAAGTGTAATGGCCCGTGTCAAGTACAAGCCCTAATAAATCCGCATCGGTCATTTCGAGTAAACGGGCAACCTCATCAGGTCTTTCGACAAAACCGGCGCAATGGTGATGAAACACGGTGCGCAGTCCGGTTTGGGACTTCACCGCCCTGGCAATATCTTCGGCACCGTGGGCAAACACTTTCCACTGCTCATCGGTAAGGCTCATTTGGGAGCTTGTTCGGCCGGCATTTTTGGTCCGAACCGCATCGGTCCCGTTATCGTCGGCAAGTGCCAGAAATGGTAATTGTTCATAGTCGCCCTTTTGGGCAACATCAGCCAACAAGCGGGCAATCTTCAATGATTCGGCAATACCGGCTTTATGAGCGTCAGCATCCTTCAAAGCCACAGGCACAAACGCACCAAGCATAACCAATTCTCGACTGGCCAACTCATCGTATAACTGCTCAGGCTCTGTAGGCATATAACCCCAGTCACCTAATTCAGTTCCTCCGTAGCCCGTTTCCTTGAACTCATCGAGCATTTGCCCATAAGGTATCGCCTTGCCTTCAAGGCCTTCAAATTCCAAAGAGCCCCAGGAGCATGGAGCATTCGCTATACGAATTTTTGACACGCAAGACCTCCCCTTGCCAATGGCGAATATTTATCAGGCATATTTGTCAGTTTGAGTTAAAAGAAAAATCGTTCCTGCTTAATGCCTTGTTCCCATTCTTTGCGAGCTTTTTTAACGCTCTTCATCTCACTTACTTCAGCCACAGGCACATCCCACCAGCTTTCATAACCGGGCACGCCCACATACCGGTCGTTCCGAATATAAATCACCGTGGTCCGGTCGGTTTTCTTGGACTCTTTGAACGCTTTAACAAAATCATCATACGTCTCACACTCAATAACATGAGCACCCAATCCACGAGCATTCATGGCAAGATCCACTGGAAGTGCTTCGACCCGGTCTGATGCATCATCAGGAAGCTTGTTATCGCTCGGATAAGCATAACGTGTGCCGAATCCTTCCTGGCCCAGATAACGGCTTAGTCCGCCGATACTGTTGAAGCCCTGATTGTCCATTATAACGATAGTGAGTTTATATCCTTCCTGTATGGAAGTAACAATTTCATTGCACAGCATAAGGTAGCTGCCGTCGCCGACCATAACGACCACTTCCCGCTCCGGGGCCGCCATTTTGATTCCCAGCCCACCGGCAATTTCATAGCCCATACAACTATATCCATATTCAAGATGGAAATTTTTAGAATGCCGCGTACGCCATAATTTATGCAGGTCGCCGGGCATACTACCTGCGGCGTTTATCATTACGGCATCAGGATCGCTCAGTTCGTTGACAGCGCCGATTAATTCACCCTGACTCGGCAAGGGTTTATTACGAATGGCATAAATTCGGTCCACCTCTTCCTGCCATTGGCTATGAAGTTGCTGGGCCTTTTGCTGATAGTCCTTCTCGACATGATAGCCTTCCAGCAGTTCGGTTAGTTCTTCAAGAGTCACCTTCGCATCGGCCAGTAACGGCAAAGCGGAATGCTTATAGGCATCAAATTCAGCAACGTTAATATTTACGAAACGAACAACCGGATTCTGAAAGGCCGTCTTACTCGCGGTGGTGAAATCGCTGTAGCGTGTACCAATACCAATAACCAGGTCCGCCTTGCGTGCTATACGGTTCGCGGCAAAGTTTCCGGTTACACCCATCGCGCCGAGATTCAGCTTATTGTCATAAAGTAAACAACCCTTACCGGCCATTGTTACGCCAACGGGAATACCCGTCTTTTCAACAAATGTTTTGAGGGCACCTTCAGCACTGCTGTAAATTACCCCGCCACCGGCGATAATCAAAGGAGATTTGGAATCGCGTACCCACCGGGCGGCTTCTTTGAGAGCCGTGCTGTCCGCCCGATTGCGGGGAATGTTCCAGATACGTTTATTAAAAAACTCGACCGGATAATCATGGGCTTCGGTTTGGGTATCCTGAGGAAGCGAAAGAGTGACCGCACCGGTATCAGCCGGGCTGGTGAGAACACGCATGGCCTCGGGCAACGCCGTTACTATCTGGTCCGCCCGGTTGATGCGGTCCCAGTATCTACTTACGGGCTTAAAACAGTCGCTCACAGATATATCCTGTGTGATTTCAGATTCCAACTGCTGCAGAACAGGCGCCACGTTGCGACGCGCGAATATATCACCGGGAAGCAGCAAAACCGGAAGATGATTAGTCGTCGCTACAGCAGCTCCGGTTATCATATTTGTCGCTCCCGGGCCGATAGACGAAAGACAGGCAAATGTCCCCATCCGATTTTTCATCTTTGCATAAGCGGCCGAGGCATGCACCATCGCCTGCTCATTACGGGTCTGGTAATAGCGAAACTCCGGATACTGCTGCAAAGCCTGACCTATACCGGATATACAACCATGACCGAAAATACCAAAACATCCAGCAAAAAAAGCTTGTTCCTTACCATCACGCTCCACATACTGTTTGGTGAGATACTTAATCAATGCCTGCGCCATTGTTAAACGAACAGTTTTAGCACTCATAACAAAACCTCCAAAAGTTACGCCTTATAAAATTCTCTCAAATTTAGTATCCAACAGTTCGGATTATATGTGTAAAAGCACCGTGGTTCAATGTAAGTTTCTCCACGAATTGATTATCGCTGAACAAGCCCTCCATAAGGCTCGACAAAGGCTATTACCTCTTCATAAGTAGGCATAAAATTGGCACACCCATGCTTGGTAACAACAATCGCCCCACACGCATTGCCCATACGTGCAGATTTGTACCATCCCCAATCTTTGACGTATCCAAAAAGAAATCCGGCGGCAAAGGCATCTCCGGCCCCCAGAATATTTGTCACTTCCACAGGGAATCCCGGCGCATCGATTTGCTCTATTTTGCCCTGTTTATCCAACAGATGAACACAAACACCCTGACTACCTTTCTTTTGCAGCAGTGCCTCGGGGCCCATCGAAAGCATCTTACGAATCGCCTCGTCCACATCCCCCTTTACCTGGGTATCGGAAACAGAATCTGTAAGCTCTATATGACTGACATCCGTTAACATTGCGGCATTAATCTCATCTTCGGTTCCAATGACAATGTCCGCCAGACGAAGGGCCGTGCGAACGACCACGCCGAACGCCCTCGGATCATGCCACTGGTCGGGACGAAAATCTATATCGAGAACAACTTTCGTCCCCGCCTGCCGCGCCAGCTCGGCGGCAAATAATGTCGCACTGCGACTCGGCTCCAAGGATAAATTCGTGCCGGCAAACTGAAATACTTTGCTGTCGGAAACCGGAGCTTGAAGAACGTCGTCTATCGTCAATTCAATATCAGCACAATTATCACGATAATAAACCAGAGGAAAACTATCCGGCGGCTCTATACCCAGAACAACTGCGCTGGAGCGGTTGCCGGGCTTATGGGAGATAAAACGTGTCTCCACTCCCTCTTCACGCAGAAATTTCAGGATAAAATCCCCCACCGGGTCCCGGCCAAGACCGGTCAACAAAGCGGTCTTGAGTCCCAGCCTTCGCACTCCTACGCTGATGTTCGTCGGCGAACCTCCAACATAAGCGGCAAAACTCTTAATATCCACAAACGCCGAACCAATATCATTACTGTAAAGATCGATTGATGAACGCCCCATGTGAAGCGTGTCATACTTCGTTTCACTTTCACTCATATAATACTCCTGTACAAAACGGCTGCTTTGCTTAACGCGGAGCAAACTAATATAAAGGAAGCCGATTGTCTTTTTGTTTGTAAGTCTCTGTAACCCATGTGTATTTCGGATCATCCTGATTAGCAAGCGTCTGGGCGCTGCCCGCCAATACATTCAAGTAGTAAGTTGTATATCCCGGCGCACTGACCACGGGATGATAACCTTCCGGAACCAGAACGGCACAGTTATTATCCGCCCGAACCAAAGCGTCAATCGGAAAACCCGCCTTTTCAAGGGGCGAGGTTTGGCCCGTATATACACGCTGATAGGCGTAGCCGTCGGGCTTATCAATTTTATAAAAATATACTTCCTCAAGATCGGCTTCAAGTAGATTACCTTTATCATCTTTAAGATGGATATCATGCTTGTGAGGCGGATAGCTGCTCCAGTTGCCGCTGGGAGTATAAACCTCAACCAGTACAAGGCGATGCACGGGAGAGTTCGAAGGCAGCAAATCATTAATCTGACGACTGATGTTATCACCACCCCGTACTGAAATATCCACATCCTCAGGCTTAATCAGCCAGGGTTCATGGTCCTCATCTGTCGGCACCCAGGTGACGGCATACTCACTCTCTTCTTCGGCTGTAATTTTAAACTCGGTGCGGCGTGGCAGATATAATGCGTGAGCGGCTCCTTCAAAAACATCTTTGCGCGAGCCAATTCCGGACCACTGACCCCGATTCGAGCTAACTCTGTAGCGCCCGCTCAAATTTACTATAGCCAGCTCATTTTCTCCACTCTCAAATGACCAGCTCTGATTGGCGGCAAGCCGTCTGGCCTGAAAGCTGATGTATTCCCAACCCGCCTGCTGCGGCGTAATAGATAAAATCAAATCCGGATCATCAGGAAAAACGCCTGGTTTAACTAAAATATTATCCGCGGTATATTGCATTTATCGAACTCCCTGAATTAACATTACCGGGCTGAGAATCAGCTCTAAGGAAACCTTAATATTCCGAATTATCTTCTGATGCAGGGAAAATTCCTTCATCAGTGTATCATTATACGAAACTATCCCCGGTACGCCACAAAAACTCATAAGAGTTACTCAAGCATGTATTTTTTGGCAGACAACAATGTTACACTTTCCGTCTGTGATGTTTTCTGCTAAAATTCGTGTACATATCCCTGGTTATAAATTGAAAGAAACGATACGATAAAAATTAGGAGTACAAGCTATGAAAAAAGCTATAGGTATAATTGCACTTGTTGCAATAGCGGCTGTTTTTATCATAATTGGTATCATCCGCAAAGGAAGCAGCCTGGATGAACGCCGTATCGCTGTGATTCCCAAAGGAACATCATCGGTTTTCTGGGAGTCCGTGCGTGCCGGGGCGCAAAAAGCAGGCGATGAATTTGGCTACGAAATTTCATGGAACGGCCCGGAACTCGAGAGCGACAGGGAAAGGCAAATACAAATAGTCGAAGATTTTATTGCCATGAAAGTCGCAGGTGTCGTCCTTGCGCCCAATGGCAGTAATGCCCTCGTTCCTAAAGTAGAGGAAATGTTCGCCAAAAACATGCCCTGCGTAATTATCGACTCGGAAATCGATACCGACAAGTATGTCTCGTTCGCGGCTACGGATAACTATCAGGGCGGTGTAATTGCAGGGCGGCGGATGGGAAAGATTCTAAATGGAAAAGGCAAGGTTATCGTTGTAAAGTTTATGCCCGGCTCAGGCTCGACCACCAATCGGGAAAACGGCTTCATTGATACCATCGAGAAAGAGTTTCCCGATATAGAAATCGTGGACACAAAATATGGAATGGCTACTGTGGAGACGGCATTGCAGGCAGCCGAGGATCTCCTGACTAAACATGCCCAACTCGATGGTCTGTATGCCTGTAATGCCGGCACTTCCGTAGGCTCGGCACAGGCGCTGCAGAGCCAGGGGCGAGCCGATAGTATTAAGATGGTTGGTTTCGACGCAGAAGAAACGCTCATCGATAAGCTCAGGTCGGGAGTGGTTGATTCATTGGTCGTACAGGACCCATACAAAATGGGATATATAGGAGTTAAGACTCTCGTTGATAAAATCAACGGTAAAGAGGTCCCCAAATTAATAGATACAGGTGTCGAACTGGTCACTTTAGAACGTTTAGAGGAACCGAAGATCAAGGCTTTGCTTAATTTGAAATGATAGCAACCACCACTAACAATCGGCTGTCAGATATGGAAACTTCGTTATGCATGAAGGGAATTTCCAAGCAGTTCGGGCCTGTCAAGGCCCTTTCCGATGTCAGCTTTACAGTCCGCCCGGGTACGGTCCATGCCCTGGTGGGTGAAAATGGAGCGGGCAAATCAACGTTAATGAAAATCCTGGCAGGTGTATATCAGCCTGAGGCCGGAACTATCGAAATCAACGGGAAGGTGCAAAGGCTCTCTAAGCCGGTTGAAGCACTTGCGGCCGGGATATCGATGATCTATCAGGAACTGGACCTGGCGGAACATTTAACAGTAGCGGAAAATGTTTTTCTCGGAATGGAACTACCGGGATATTTGCCTTTCATAATGGACCACAAAAAGATGATGGCCCAGACGGCAGAAATTGCACAGCGCTTTAATTTTAATATTGATCCGACGACCGTAGTAGAAGAACTGGCCATGGGGGATTGCCAGATTGTTGAGATACTCAAAGCCCTGATGCGCAAGGCCTCGATAATAGTTATGGATGAGCCGACATCGTCTCTATCGGAAACTGAAGCGGCAATGCTTTTCAAGTTGGTAAAAGCTCTACGTCGGCAGGGGCTTTCCATTATCTACATTTCCCATCGGCTGGAAGAAATTGTCGGACTGGCCGATGATGTAAGTGTTCTGCGGGACGGCCGGATGGTTCATTCCGGGCCAATGGCGGAACTGGATATCCCCAAAATTGTACATTATATGGTGGGAAGAGAGTTGAAAGATTTCTTCCCTGCTCGAACAGTAAAAATCGGCCCAACTCTTGTTAAGGTTAGAAACCTCTCTTCCCAAAACGGGATAGAGGATATTTCTTTCGATATTCGAAAAGGAGAAATTGTTGGAATGGCGGGATTAGTCGGTGCCGGACGCACCCAGATCGCTCAGGCACTATTTGGTATCGACAGGAAAACTTCCGGCACTATCGAGCTTGACGAACGCCGCTTGGAGATTAACTCACCGACCGACGCCATAGACAACCACATTGCATTTTTGACCGAAGACCGTAAGCGCACCGGCTTATGCCTGGAGCTTCCCTGCAGTTGGAATGTAACCTTGCCGAACCTGGCGGCAATAGGTATGAAGAACATCATCAAACCCGGCCGGGAAAGCAAAATCGTTACAAATATCGCGAGTCGTATCTCCATCAAATGGCTGGGACCTCAAACACCTGTTGATTCCCTTTCGGGTGGCAATCAACAGAAAATTCTTATCGCCCGCTGGTTACTGGCCGAGTCTAAGTTTATGATTTTCGACGAGCCGACACGAGGTATAGATGTCGGGGCGAAAAAAGAAGTGTATTCCCTTCTCAATGAACTGGCAGAGGAAGGCAAAGCGATACTGTTTATTTCATCTGAATTACCGGAACTGTTCGGAATAGCCGACAGAATCCTGATAATGCGTAGGGGACGATTGGTTGGAGATGTTAATCCTAAAGAAACCACTCAGGAAGAAGTTATGCACTTAGCAGCAGTGGAGGCCGCTCAATGAGTAAATTGGCAAGACAGTTACTGCCCTTTGGCAGCCTGATTTTAATCATCTGTTTTCTCTCGGCTTTGAAACCCGATACATTTCTGACTACGGATAATTTCCTGAATGTACTGCGCCGCTCAAGTGTGAACGGCATTATAGCTGTCGGAATGACGGCAATTATAATTACCGCCGGAATCGACCTTTCCGTTGGTTCAATGATGGCTCTTAGCGGAATGGTTGGCGCCTGGGTGATGATTCTAATCGGCGGAACAAATCCCCAGGGAGCGGTTCTTGTTCTTGGAACATTTGTCGGTATCGTCGCCGGGTTTGCCTGCGGCTTTCTGAACGGCCTGTTAGTTACGAAGCTAAAACTCGCTCCGTTTATTGTGACCCTGGGCACTATGAGTACTTTTCGCGGGATTTCTTACGTAATGAATGCCGGAAAACCTTATAATATTCCTCATTACAAGTACCTTAACGAGGGGGTTATTCTCGGTATTCCCATTTCAGTTTTGATTTTTGCTTTCATTATTGCCCTTGCCGGTTTTTTGCTAAAGTACAGCCGGCTGGGACGCTATACTTATGCTATCGGCTCAAATAGAGAGGCGGCCTTTCATGCAGGAGTGAACGTGGATTCTTGTTTGATACGCATTTATGCTCTGACTGGTTTGGTCGTGGGGATAGCCGCAATGATCACAACCAGCCGGGCCGTTTCAGCGCAGCCTACGGCAGGTGTCACCCTTGAGCTTGATATAATCGCCGCGGTAGTAATCGGCGGCGCCAGTCTATCCGGCGGCAGAGGGACAATAATCGGAACTTTAATCGGAACACTTCTAATAAGCTTTTTGCGTAACGGATGTACGCTTTTAGACATCTCCACTAATGTTCAGTTGATAGTCATCGGGGCCATAATTATTATAGCGGTCGCGGTTGATCAATTGGCACGCTCCAAAGCAGCGGCAGGACAATTTGAGTAAACTCGTACTGGTACAGAGAAAGAAAATGGGAAATTGATATTATGGGGAAAGCCCAAAACCATTGTCCTTGTTGTAATGTCCGAATCCCTATGAGATATAGAAGGAGAATGATAAACATTTTCGGCACTCGAAAGTCTGTGCCGTGCCCCCATTGTGGAAAATTAATAACGTATTCAAAGTCAAATAGGATTTTCTTTATTGGTTCTTGGTTCATCTTTGTTTTTGCTTGTCTTGGATTACTACTTGAAGTTCTGAAAATATATGACGGCATCATTTCAGGTATAATGTATTGGGTGCTCTGGTTATTATTTCTTCTTTTAGGTATACCCCTCTTTAAAGTAAAACTGGAAATATCAGATTTAGAAGAGCAAAACGAATCACAGGAAAAGGCAAGTTGATATTACGGCAAGTGTATTCCAACAATAACACACAATCGGATCAAGCCGTTTCTTTCTCAAATACTCAACTCATCCCAGAGAAATAGTAGTACCTTTTTTTTGTGATTCCAGAGCTGCGGTGAAGAGTTGATGCCACAAAGTTGTTTCATCAGGTGTAACACAACCGGAAAACATAGTAAAAGGTTTACCGTTATCGAATTCATATAAAAACCCGGCCCACATCTGCAGAATCGCATCGGATACCCCAAACTGAAATATGCCATGCGTGATAGATTTGAATGGAACTTCCTGCCCCATCTCTATCTTCTGCCATAGCTGCTCCTGGCCGGTGTATTCGAGCACTTCAAGTGTGTTGGCATTCTTAGTACTAAACTTAGCGCAGGCTTTTGTACCTAAAATCTCAAGGTACCAATTATTCTTCTGACCGGGTGAAATACGTTGTGTCCTGAGTGTGAATGGAAACACATCTCCGGAATTAGAATCTCTCGCCTGGCAAAGAAG
>CBDURK010000086.1:0-9705 GCA_965369645.1 uncultured bacterium
GAGACAAGATTTGAACTTGCGACCTCTGCGTCCCGAACGCAGCGCTCTGGCCAAGCTGAGCTACTCCCCGATTGAAGCAAATCACAAAATAGCATATACAGATTTAAATTGCAAGCTACAATAAATTAACAGGGTCAATATCTATTGCGACTTTAACAGCAGGCCGTATTGGTCCGGCTGTCCGCAGGCAGGCAAACAACTTTTGGACGGTCGCCGCTTTGGGGGCCTGAATAATTATTTGCATTCTATGAAAACGTTGTATCCGACTTATCACAGCCGGGATCGGCCCACGAACTTTCACTTCCAGTTTTTCACGCCCGATAATACTGTCTATTTTCTGACGCATTTGCTTGCACGCCATGCCAAGTTTATCAAAATTCCCGTCCCGCATAACGATAACCGCCAATCGCCAAAACGGCGGCAGATTGCAGCTCTTGCGATGCTTTAATTCCTCTTTGACAAAGCCGTCAAAGTCTCTGCCGACGGCAAACTGTATCGCCGGTTGTTTCGGCAGAAATGTCTGGACAAAAACCACGCCTTTTTTCTCGGAACGCCCCGCCCGACCTGCAACTTGAGAAATCAATTGGAAGGTTCGTTCATTCGCTCTGAAATCCGGCAGATACAGCGATGTATCAGCACTGATAATACCAACTAATGTGACATTTGGAAAATGCAGCCCCTTAGCCAGCATTTGCGTGCCAGCTAATATATCGATTCGTCCCTCACCAAAATCTTTCAGAAGCCGATAATAATCCCTGCTCGCCATAGAGTCACTGTCAATCCTCAATACGCGAGCCGAGGGAAACTTTTTGGCCAATTCCTCTTCGAGCCGTTGCGAGCCCAGCCCTATCATCGCCATCAGCTTGCCGCATAGAGGGCATTTTTCCGGTACAAGCGTCTGAGCCAGACAATAATGACATATCGCATAGCCATAATTGATATGCTTTCCTGTAACCGTTTTCATTCTCTCATGTCGGCCAGCCTTTGATTTGTGGAATGTCAGCGTTACATCACAGTTACGGCAATGCAGAGTATGTTTACAGGATGGACAAAATACAAAGTTACTGTAACCACGCCTGTTCAAAAGCAAAATCGCCTGCTCTTTTTTCGCGAGTGTCTCCTGCAGACACTTTGCCAATGGCTCGCTTATCAGATTAATACCCTTCTGGGTTATTTGTCCGGTCCGCAAATCGACAAGTTTCATTTCCGGCATGGACAAATCCATAACTCTTTTGGGAAGATGCACAAGGCTGAAATATTTCTTACTTTTACAATTAGACAGCGTTTCCAATGATGGAGTGGCACTGCCCAAAATACAATGTGCATTTGCCAGTTGTGCCCGCTTTATCGCTACATCTCTGCCGTTGTACCGCGGCACTGTATCCTGCTTGTAGCTCGGCTCATGCTCTTCATCAACAACGACAAGACCCAGTTTTGGCAGCGGCGCAAAGATCGCCGAGCGAGCACCTATAACCACGTCGGCCTGGCCCGACTTTATCTTTTGCCACTGAACATTACGCTGGGCGGCGGTCAAGCCCGAATGCATTACAGCGATTTTTTTGAATCTCTCGTCGAACCGCTGAACAGTCTGTGTCGTAAGAGCGATTTCAGGCAGCAGCACAATCGCACCTGCCCCTTTCAACAAAACCGCTTCGATAGCCCTTATATAAATCTCGGTTTTGCCGCTGTCGGTAACCCCATATAAAAGCGTAACACCGAATTCACCTGAATTTATCACTGTTTCAAAATGAGCCAATGCCTTTCGCTGGTCATTATTGAGGACTACCTGTTCTGTTGTTATTGACATCCCTTTTGGAATAACTGGTAAAGATTTCAATATTGTCTTGTGGGCTATTTTAACAATATCTTTTTCCGCTAATCTCTTGATAGGCTCATTGCCACAGCCGACTGCCTCTAACAAACTTCGCACCTCCACAGCACCTTTTACACTTGAAGCCCCCCTACCATATAGAAATTTAACAATCTGCTTTTGCTTTTTGCCTCTCAACTCCTTGATGCTCTTTTCAATATCAGCAGAACAGGCTCTCAGGTAAACATATTTTTGAGTTTTAACGCCTGCTCCCCTTTTCACCGCCGAAGGCACCATCGCAGCCAAAACCTGGCCAAGCGGACAAACATAATAGACACTTATCCATCGTGCCAGCTCCATCAGCTCGCAATCCAGCAACGGCTCTTTATCGATTAATCTGGTTACTCTTTTTAGCTTTCGCCCAACACCACGTGCAATAAAAGATTCTTCAGGCCTGACATCCGATTGAGTACAAAACCCTGCTTCATATTTATTTTTCCTGCCGAAAGGAACTTCGACTCTCTGGCCCACCCCAACCGGCCAGATTTCGTCCGGCACAAAATAGTCGAACTCCGCATCCGCCGCCGACTCAAACGCCACGCGAATAATGTGACTGCATGAGATTTCTTCTTCGACCTCTTCCGCCGCAAACAAACTTTTCGTTTGGTATTTACTCATTCAATCCATTAACTCAAAATCCTTTTGCCCTAATACAAACTCAATAAGACAAAGCAATGACAACGCTACTTCTTAGGTTCGAAAAGCTGGAACTCGCAAATGCTTGGCCCGTCAGTGGCCTTGAGTATATTAAGTCTAACATAACGGCTCGTAACAGGTTCAAATTGCCTCGAATAGTCATGCCCAAGCCTTGTGCCCCGAGCAAATGTTTTCCATTGGTTGCCGTCTCTGTATTGCAGTTCAAATTCCTGTACACGGTTGTACTCTTCATTTATTGTAACTCGATTGAAAGTGGCCGGTTTTCCGATGTCCACTTCGAGCCAGGCCTGCTGTGTACCAGAGTCTGTAGCCCAGCGAGTTGCAGAGTCGTCGTCCACGGCTTTTGAGGCGTTATAGGCTGCATTCTTCTGGAAAACATTTGAGGCCCTGGCCCTTTTTTCCGCCGTTAATGAACTGGACAGCAATGCTCGCGGGCTAATTGTCTTCACAGGAGCATCAAGTTCCAGCACGATGATTGTGTCAATCTCCTGACGGTAAGATTTCGGGACAGAAATTTCAATGGCCTTTTTTGTCTGCTTGATAGTTACTGTCCCGCCGGTCATAACAGAGCTTGCGATAATTTTCTTCGGGATAGGCGGCAGTGTAAGTGTATCCTCCTGCCAATTAAGAACGTGGACATAAATGGTATTACCTTTATATGTGCTGGCACCCCAACCGCCCGGCTTAAATGGACCCCCGCGAGTCGCATAAATACTCTGACCATACTTTTCCAGCCAATTGCCCATCTCATTGAGCCGTTCGACCTGTCTCGGTTCAATTCTGCCGTCGGGCATAGGCCCGACATTGAAAAGTAGATTACCGTCCCCTCCGACAACGCGAACAAACGTATCAATGCACTGCTTAAGAGATTTCATCTGGTCGTTTGGTTTCCATGCCCACTGCCGGCAAATTGTCATACAGGTCTCCCAAGGACGGTCGTTCTGGAATTTCCCGATTCTCTGTTCAGGTGTATCGTGGTCACTGGGTAAACCAGCCCTGTTGTTTATGATAACATGGGGTTGAAGCCGGCGAATCATTTTGAACAGCTTCTCCGAATTCCAATCTTCCGCCTTACCGCCAAGACCGTCAAACCAGATGATATCGATCTTGCCGTAGTTACTGCAAATCTCCCGAAGCTGGCCGTGCAGAAACTCGATATAACGGGAATGATTTTCTGTTCGGTAGTCCGGATGATACCAATCGGGAGGAGAATAATAGTAGCCGAGTTTTAACCCAGCCTTGTGGCAGGCATCGGCCAATTCTTTTACGACATCACGCTTAAATGGCGAGTTAGTAATCTTATAGTCCGTCAATTTACTGTCGAACATCGAAAAGCCGTCATGATGTTTGCTCGTGAATACGAGGTACTTCATACCGGCATCTTTGGCGGTTTGTAACCACTCATCCGCATCGAACTTGACAGGATTGAATTGTTTATAGAGATTATCATAAATCTCTACGGGAATTGAACCTGTAGATTTGTCCTTTCGTCCTCGCCGCTGCCCCCCGCGGGACCAGCCGATTTCCGTACCCTTCAAACTGACCGGCCCCCAATGAATAAACAGGCCGAATTTCATTTCCTGCCACTGTTGAACGTCTTGCTTGTCGGCTTTTAAATAGTCTGCGGATTTTTTTGAACTCCCGGCATTAACCTGTTCATTGGAACAGGCCGTCAACAAACAAACTGCCAATCCCAGCCAGACTATAAATGATTGTTTCCGCAATTTATTTTTTAACATTTTCAGGGCCCCTTCCTTTCAAAATATATGTATTTACATAAGAACAATAATATAACGAAAAAAATCAAAAACAAAACTTAATGTTTGTTTTTTTACGGCAGACTTAAGCAAAACCCTACAAAAAAGAGGCTCGTTATTATCTGATAATAGTCGTATGTCCAGTATCGAACATTCTTACACCACCTGTGTCTAACTGCAAGATAAGGCCTTTTTCAGGGTCTATTCCGATACAATTACCGGAATATTCCTGTCTATTGTAGGTAAGCTTAACTCTGTGGCCCAATTGAATGCTGAGGCTGTGCCATTGGTCTATCACTTTTTCACCTTTTTGGGCCGCCACTTCAAGCCAGTGTTCCAAAGAAGTGAGCAGTCGTTTTGCCAGTGAGATGCGGTCTGTAATTGAGTAGCTCTCGATATCGATGCTTGTAGCGATTGGCTGCAATTCAACAGGGAATGAGTCTTTTTTTTGATGGCAATTTATTCCAACACCGATTACGCAGGTATTATCGCCGCCGTCTGTTTTTGATTCGAGCAGAATACCGGCCACTTTTTTGCCGTTCAGCATTATATCGTTCGGCCATTTGATTTTTGCTTCGCTATTGGCTGATTTGCCGATAGCCTCAGCTACTGCTACTGCGCAAGCCAGTGAAAGCAACTCAGCGTTTAATTTGTTATCAGTCAGAATAATCGAACAAAGAATGCTCTCAGATCGGCTGCTGTGCCATTTATTGTCGGCTCGGCCTTTGCCTTCGGTTTGTTCTTCAGTGAAAATTACAAGGCCGTCATTTACTTTATTCTTTGCGTACTCGGCGGCAATTTTCTGTGTGCTTGATGTGGAATTATAAACGAGGACTTTCCTGCCGATGCGTTTGGTTCTCAGATTCGACTTTATTTTGTCAGGGTCAAGAAGGTCGGTTATCGGCATAACTTTTTTTACCTGTCAAGTCCAATATCAACAGCTTTAGCCGAGTGAGTGATTGCTCCTATGGCGATTCGGTCGATACCACACTGGGCAATAGCTGAAACATTACTCAATGTAACGTTGCCCGATGCCTCAAGTAACGGCTTTTTATTCCTGCCGCACATCTTGTTTCGCATGTCCACAGCGTGCTTTAGCTGCCATTGGCCCATATTGTCGAGCAGCACAATATCAATGCCGGGAATTTTTAGCACGTAGTTAAGCTGGTCATCGACGTGATCAACCTCAACAGCAATAAATTTGATGCCTTTTAGTTTTTTGGCCTGGCAAATTATTTTCCGCAGTTTCGCCTGGAAATTCCTGCCCAACTGGGCCAGATGATTATCTTTAATCAAAACACCGTCATACAGCCCGAGCCGGTGATTATATCCCCCGCCACAGCGAACTGCGTACTTTTCGAGGATTCTCCACCCGGGCATTGTTTTTCGAGTATCGTAAATCTTTGCTTTTGTGCCCTGAATAGCACGGACATACTTCTGAGTTGTTGTGGCTATTCCGCTGAGCCTCTGGAGGAAATTCAGCATAACCCGCTCAGCAGTGAGCATAGATCGCAAAGGCCCTTGGATAGCAGCAATTTTGCTCCCGACGTGAGCCGGCTCGCCGTCATTGATACTTATTTTCAACTTGAGTCTTTCATCATAGCACTTGAGAATCTCCCGAACTACCTCAACCCCGCTTACAACAATTTCTTCACGTGAGATAATATTTGCTTTTTCAACAATATTTTCTTTGAAAAGAAGCTCACTCGTCACATCCCCCAGTCCGAGGTCCTCATCGATGGCCATTTGGATAAGAGGACGTACTTTTGCAATGTTAAGTTTTCTCATCTTTTTCTTTTCCTTATACAATCAACTTCATGACGAAGGTGTCTTCTTTTTATATTTTTTAAGTTTTTTTGTCGCCAAAAAGTCTCTTTTCTTTTTCTTTGAGTTGACCAGAACCAGCTCCGGCAGCTCTTTCAGCTCCCTAAGTTGGTCCCGCAGGAAAGCGGCCCGCTCGAAATCAAGGCTCTGGGCAGCTTCAAGCATCTCCTTTTCAATTTGAGAAGCTAATTCCACCTTTTCATATTCTGAGTCACCGAAACGAACCGCCTCTCGGGCGGTATTCCTTGCTTTTATCTGCTCAGTCAAACTTTTACGAATCTCCTTCTTTATTGTTTCGGGTGTAATGTTGTGCTCTTTATTGTATTCTAACTGGATTTTACGGCGCCTGTTTGTTTCGTCAATAGCTTTTTGCATCGATTGGGTAACTCTGTCCCCATACAAAAAGACAGTAGCATTGATATTTCGCGCGGTTCTGCCGATTGTTTGTATCAGAGAGGTCTGACTTCGCAAAAAACCTTCCTTATCGGCATCAAGGATCGCGACTGCTGAAACCTCCGGCAAATCCAGACCTTCCCTCAGCAGGTTTACTCCTACCAGTACTTCAAATTCGCCCTTGCGTAAAGCCCGAAGTATCTCAATTCTTTCGAAAGTATCGATTTCACTGTGCAGATAACGGCATTTGAAACCTTTCTTTGCAATGAAACCGGACAGGTCCTCAGCCATCCTTTTTGTCAGCGTGGTTACGAGCGTTCGTTCCCCAGCTTTGACCCGTTTTTCAATTTCGCCCAAAAGGTGCGAAATCTGATTTGCCGCCGGATATACATAGATTTCCGGGTCTATAAGTCCGGTCGGCCTGATGATTTGTTCGACAACTTCGTTATCACACTGTTCCATCTCAAACTGAGCAGGAGTAGCAGAAACAAAAATGACTTTAGCCCAGCTTTCCTGAAATTCCTCAAAACGCAGTGGCCTGTTATCCAACGCGCTGGGTAGTCTGAAGCCGTGCTCTACAAGGGTTTCTTTCCTGTGTCTGTCTCCTGCCCACATTGCCCGCACTTGCGGAATGGTAACGTGAGATTCGTCGATAAACAAAAGGAAATCTTCCGGAAAATAATCAATCAGAGTATAAGGTCTGGCGCCGGGCAACTGGCCCGACAGATGACCGGCGTAATTCTCTATCCCGCTGCAATAGCCGATTTCTTCCATCATTTCAATATCGTACATCGTCCGTGCCTGTAATCGTTGAGCTTCAAGAAGCTTCCCCTGGCCTCTCAGTTCAGCCAATCGCTGCTCAAGCTCGGTCTTTATACTCTCTACGGCAGAGCCTATTCTCTCAGTCGGCATAATGTAATGCTGCGCCGGATATATAAATAGCTGATCTTCGACTGCGAGGATTTCAGCGGAAACCGGGTTTATATAGCTTATCTTTTCAATTTCATCACCGAAAAATTCAACGCGGACGGCAAAAGATTCGTAAGAAGGATGAAGCTCTACTACATCACCGCGAACTCTGAATGTTCCTCTCTGAAAATCAATGTCATTTCTGGTGTACTGTATGTCGGCTAATTTGCCAAGCAGTTCATTTCTGTTACAATTATCCCCTGTGCGAATGCCAACAACGCTGGCCTTATAATCTTCGGGCGAGCCAAGACCGAAAATGCAGGAGACAGATGCAACGATAATACAATCATTCCTTGTAGAAAGGCTGGTAGTCGTCGAAAGGCGGAGCCGGTCAAGGTCATTATTTTTCGAGGCGTCCTTTTCTATGTATATGTCCCGCTGGGGGATGTATGCTTCGGGCTGATAATAATCATAATAGCTGACAAAATATTCAACCGCGTTTTCCGGAAACAACTCCTTAAATTCCTCATAAAGCTGAGCAGCTAACGTCTTATTGTGAGAGATAACAAGGGCCGGTATATCATGTTGAGCGATGACATTTGCCATCGTGAAGGTTTTCCCGCTGCCGGTAACACCCATCAGGGTCTGGCACTTTTTGCCGCAGCGCAGTCCTTCTACAAGCCTTTCTATGGCTTGCGGCTGGTCACCGGCAGGATTAAACTCATTGTTCATCTTGAATATACCCATCTTATAACTCTATTTTAGCCGGTTCTTACATAAAACTCACGTTTTTTATTACAAAATCCAGTCAAGGAAGAATGTGGTTATTTTTGACGTTGTAAAAGTGTGAAAGTAACATTTTTTACATTATTTTTGTATTTTCTATCATTTTCATTGACATTTAACTTGCTGGGTGGTATTATTTTCATAGAGATTCATTCTGAAAATGGATTTATTTTAAAATGTATCTCTGCATGGAGCAGGGTAAAAAGCATTTTTTGCGAGGAGTTTGCCGTATGTTTGCCTAAATACATGCGTATTGTTCCGATGACATCAGAAACAGGCACTTATGATGCGCTTAACAATGGAAGGAGTGAAAAGATGAAAAAAAGTTCGATTGTTCTTGTTTTAATGGTGGTATTGTGCCTCGGAGCCTCTCAAGCTCAAGCAGGTTGGACAATCACCCAATTAACCAACAACACCACTGATGACGGAGATCCTGCTATCTCAGGTATGAATGTGGTGTGGCATGGCTGGGATGGTAATGACCAAGAGATCTATAGTAATTTTGCAGGTCAAATTACAAACAATAGTACCAATGAGTACAATGCTGCCATCTCAGGCACAAATGTAGTATGGCAATCACGGGATGGTTCCGATTACTCAATCCAGAGCAACTTCGCCGGCCAGTTGAGCGATAACACCACCACTCGTGACAGATCCCCTGCTATCTCGGGAACGAATGTGGTCTGGAGCGCCAAGGATAATTCGGCCTATCAGGACTATGAAATCTTCAGTAACTTCGCTGGCCAGTTGAGCAATAACAATTACATCGATGATTTTGCCCCTTCCATATCAGGCACAAACGTAGTATGGGAAGGTGTAGACCACAGTTCTACTTTCGAGAACATATTTAGCAATTTCGCTGGCCAGTTGACCAACACTAATACTCCAGATAGATTTCCCACTATCTCAGGTACAAATATGGTATGGTCAAGCTCGGATGGTTCTGACTATGAGATATACACCAACTTCGCCGGCTTTTTGACGAACAACAGCATCAATGATTACAGACCTGTCGTCTCAGGTACAAATGTGATATGGTCTTACTGGGATGGTAATGACTATGAGCTTTTGAGCAACTTCGGCGGGCAGATAACTAATGACGACATCGGTAATCCCCATACCAGTTTCGCCCTATCAGGAATGAGTGTCGTATGGAGCGCCTCAGATGGTTTTGACAAAGAAATCTACATGGCGACTTATACTCCTGAGGTCATCCCCGCACCGGGAGCTTTGTTGCTCGGTAGTATCGGAGCCGGTCTTGTCACATGGCTGCGCAGACGCAGAACATTGTAAGATTTGTTACACATTTAAAGAGTCAAAAGGCTGTATGCAGTTTTGCATGCAGCCTTTTTTTATTGGGCATCGAACAATCATTACTGTCTTGTCTTATGGCATATGATATGAAAATCGCAAACAATTATCTGCAAGCACATTCGTCCGTAGCCATCAGTGCCTTCTATTGTACTCGCTCCGGATAGACTATTGCCGCTACGAGGGCTTTTCCATATC
>CBDURK010000087.1:0-9680 GCA_965369645.1 uncultured bacterium
GCCATTTGTCTATGTTTGAGAATGTTTTGTTCCTGGGTATTCAAAAGGCTTGAATCATAGTCGGAATATCTGGAGCTGGTTTGTGTTGTACCTGTGGTCTCTGCTTTTGAGATGAAGATTATGTAATAACAGTTGGGGCATCGAATATTCTTGCCCGCATAGCTTTCCGAGACGGTGGATTTATAGCCGCAGTTTTCGCAGTTAAACCTAACAAAAGGGTCCGCCTCACCCACTTTCAATCCTGCCTTTCCGGAGCATTGAAATCAGAATAAGCGATTTTAAGCATTCGCCAGTTTTTCTTTTATAAGTTCTGCAGCTTTTTTGAGAGCATCGTCTATTTTTTTCGGTTTTTTTCCGCCGGCCTGTGCTATTTGGGGCCGGCCTCCGCCCCCGCCGCCGATGATAGGAGCGGTTTCCTTGACGATGTCACCGGCCTTTACACCTTTCTTAATGACATCGTCGGTCATACCCGCAAGCAGCGTCGCCTTGTCGCCGTCGCCGAAGCCCAAAACAATAGCGGCCGATTTAGCCTTCTTCTTGAGCATATCGACGGCTTCTCGCGCCTGCTCGATTTGTGCTCCTCGCAGTTGGCCGATTATTATGGAAGTCTCGCCGACCTTCTCGCATTTTTGAAGGAGTTCTTTCGCCTCGGTCATAACATCCGAGCCAGATGCCCTTGCCGCCGTCTTTAGTTCCTTTGAAAGTTTTTTGTTTTCCTTTATCAACTGGCCAACCCTGTCAACCAGCCCGTCGGCGGGGACCTTAAAAATTGCCGAAAGCTTATCAACGATGTCACTTGCTTTTTCGAAGTAACTATTTAGGCCCGAGCTCGTCAGTGCCGTAATCCTGCGGACACCTGTCGAGATGCTCTCTTCTTTGATTATCTTGAAATCGCCGATGGTTCCGAGTCTGTCAACGTGCGTGCCGCCGCAGAATTCCCGGCTAAAGGCCTCGTCGATTTGGTCCTGACCCTCTGCTCCGATAGCCACTACCCGGACGTCGTTTCCGTACTTTTCACCGAACAGCGCCATTGCGCCCATTTGTTGCGCCTTTTCTTTGGGCATTACCACCCAGGTTAGAGGCAGGTCGGATATGATTTTTTCTCTTGCCAATTCTTCGACCTTTTTCAGCTCTTCGGCGGTCGGAGCCTTGGGACAGGTAAAGTCGAATCTCAAATAATCCGGCCCGACAAAACTGCCCTGCTGGGCTGCGGTTTTACCGAGTACCTGTTGCAAAGCCCACTGGAGCAGATGGGTCGCGGTATGGTTTTTCTTTATCGCGTCCCTGTCTTTGCTTACGATTGCTTTTACGTTTTGACCCGGGCTGAAGGAACCTTCGACAACTTTACCTCGATGAATGATGCAGTTGGCTATTTTTGCGGTGTCTTCGACTACGAATTTAGCGTTGTCCGATTCTATAACGCCGCAATCGCCGACTTGTCCGCCCGCCTCGGCATAGAAGCAGGTTTCCCCAAGAATCAGGCAGACCTCTGCACCGGCTTCGATACTGCCCTGGTCCTTGAAGCCGCAGTCGTCAAGCCAGCCGATTACTTTGCTCTGGCAGCTATTGCTATGATATTTGTGGACATCTTCGGTCTTGGGTAATTCGGTATCTGTCAGTGACGCCGCGAGTGAATCATTTTTTTGAGCTGCCCTTGCCCGCTGCCGCTGGGCTTCCATTAGTTCGTCAAACTTGGCCGTATCGACCTTCAGGTTGCGCTCCTTGGCCATAAGCTCGGTCAAATCAAGGGGGAAGCCGAATGTATCATAAAGCTGGAAAGCGTCTTCGCCGTTGACAATTTTCTTTATTGATTCTTGTGCGCGTTTAGCGGCGCTGTTGAAAATTTCGATGCCCCTGCCAAGTGTTCTTCCGAAGCTCACTTCCTCGGATTCGATTACCGTTGATACGTAGTCGGCCCTTTCTCTTATTTCGCCGAACGTATCGCCCAGGCAATCGACGACTACCGGAACGAGCCTGGACAAAAACGGCTCGTGCATTCCTAATTCTCTGCCGAACCTCGAAGCCCGGCGGAGTATGCGGCGAATCACGTATCCCCGGCCTTCGTTGGAGGGAATCGCTCCGTCGGTTATCGAAAAGACAAGAGAGCGAATATGGTCGGCTATTACTCTAAAGGCGTTGTCTGTTTTGTTGCCGAGCTTCGATGTATATTTGTGGCCGGTGATACTGCTGGTGTAGTCGATTATGGGCATAAATAAATCGGTATCATAGTTGCTCTGCTTGTTCTGCAGCACAGCCACAATTCTTTCAAGGCCCGCGCCGGTGTCAACGTATTTGCTCTTGAGAGGTATCAGCTTGCCGTCAGGCAGGCGATTGAATTGTATGAAGACAAGGTTCCATAACTCGATGTATCTTGCGCAGCCGCTGTTGACCTTGCAATTATGGCCCGGGACATTTTTCATATCGCACATCTCAGAACCGAGGTCGATGTGTATTTCGCTGCACGGCCCGCAGGGACCGGACTCGCCCATCTCCCAAAAGTTGTCTTTTTTACCACAGGCAAGAACTCTCTCGGCGGGTATCGACGTTACCTTGGTCCATAAGTTTGCGGCCTCTTCATCTTCAGGCAAACCGTCGGTTCGGTCACCGGCAAAAACCGTCGCCCAAAGGCGCCCCGGTTCGATTCCCCAAACGTCGGTGAAAAGCTCCCAGGCCCATTGGATTGCCTCGGCCTTGAAATAATCATCGAACGACCAGTTGCCTAACATTTCGAAAAACGTGTGGTGATAGGTGTCTTTACCGACTTCTTCGAGGTCGTTGTGCTTGCCGCTTACACGCAGACACTTTTGAGTGTTCGCTACTCTGGGATACTCCGGGGGAGTAAGTCCGATGAAGATGTCCTTGAATTGATTCATTCCCGCGTTGGCAAAAAGCAGACTCTGGTCGCCAATGGGAACTATGGGCGAGCTGGGGACAAATTCATGGCCTTTGCTTTTGAAAAAGTCTATAAAGCTGCTTCTTATTTGCTTTGCACTTGACATTTGGTATTTCGTTTACTCTCTCGATAATTATTAACTTGTTGTTCTTCATCGCCTTTACGAAGCAACTGCTTATTAATCATCAGTCTCAATTATTAAGCCTTTGGCGACGAGAACTTTATGTTTTATTTCCTCGCACAAATCCTTGTTTTCGATCAGGAACTTTTTGGCGTTTTCTCTGCCCTGCCCAAGTCGTATTTCGCCGTAATTCAGCCAGGCGCCGCTTTTATCTACGACATCACAACTGGCCGCCAAATCGATCAAGTCACCCTCATAGCTGATTCCACCGTCGAACATAATATCGAACTCGGCATCACGGAAAGGCGGTGCGATTTTATTCTTTACCACTCTTGCCCTTACTCTCGAACCGACGGCACCGGTAGCGTCCTTGATGGTTGTTATCCGTCGCAGGTCGATTCGAACGGAGGTGTAAAATTTCAGCGCCCTTCCGCCGGGCGTGGTTTCCGGATTGCCGAACATAACACCGATTTTCATGCGAATTTGATTTATGAAAACAAGCGAGGTTTTGCTTTTGCTGATTATGCTGGTCAGCTTGCGCATCGCCAGGGACATTAACCTTGCCTGCCGTCCCACGTGCATGTCACCCATCTCGCCTTCGATTTCTGCTTTCGGCGTCAGTGCCGCGACTGAGTCAACGATTATGACATCGATGGAATTGGACCTTACCAGCATCTCAACAATGTCGAGTGCCTGCTCGCCTGTGTCCGGCTGGCTGACCAGCAAACCGCTTACATCTACGCCGAGCCTTTTAGCCCAGGTTATATCAAGAGCATGTTCGGCATCGATGAACGCCGCAACCCCGCCCATCCGCTGAGCGCTGGCGATAACGTGAAGAGCCAGTGTCGTTTTGCCGGACGACTCCGGTCCGAACAACTCGGTAACTCTGCCACGTGGGATGCCTACACCGCCGAGGGCTAAATCCAGTGATATTGAGCCGGTGGGTATGCCTTCGATTTTGGCGTAGCAGTGCTCGTCCATCTGCATAATCGCGCCTTGGCCGTATTGCTTTTCTATCTGTGCGATTACACGTTCCAGAGCGTCTTCCTTACTTGTTGATTTGGGTTTCAGGGGTTCTACCTTACCTTTTGGCGATTTTGATGTTGTCTGAGTTCTTTTTGTCTTTGCCATTTGTTTTTCTCCTGTTTCTAATCTCGCTTATGGGTTTATATTCTTTGTCTCAATTTTATTATTGCAGTTTATAATTTCCCAGCACAGTATAAACGGGACCTTTAGGTGTCAACTGACTTTGATAAACCGAAATAGAATCAGCCGACACGCTCCCGAGCTTAAAATCCTTGTATCCTTCGGTTATTTGCGCCAGTTTAACACCTGCTTTTGAATTTCTCACCCTGCATAGAGTTAGATGGCCGGAAAACTTTCTTGTTTCCACGGGCCAGCCCGCCGAAGCCAACTCCTGCTCAAGGTCGCTTTGTAATTGTATCAGATTTTCACAGTTCTGTCCCGTGCCAACCCATAAAACTCTGGCACTTCTGCCTCCGAAATATCCGACCGTTTCCACCTCCAACTCGAACTCCTCGTGCCGGCTCGCGACCTCTTGAGCTATCTTACAGACATCTACGGCCTGGGCGTCTTTAATTTCACCTAAGAATTTCAAAGTCAAATGCATCACTTCAGGATTTACCCATTTGACGTTACCTTTTTTAATATCAACTTTGCTGCGCATCTCGTTTTGCAATCTGCTCAGGGCCTTTCTGATTTGCTCGTCGATATCTATTGCTATAAATACTCGCATTTAACTTTTGCCGGCTAAAAAGTTGTAAGTTTTCGCAGATCTTCAAATCTCCTGTCAATATCGGCCCTGTCTATGGAGGTTAATCCGCTCAGTGAAAAATCGGCAATAGTAAATGAGGCAACCACTGTCCCGTATGCAATCGCTTTCTTCAACGTCTCGAAATCTGCTTTGCCGCTTTGTGCCAGATAGCCCATAAATCCGCCTGCGAAGCTGTCACCGGCGCCTGTCGGATCTTTGACGTCTGTCGCCGGATAGGCGGGCAGAATAAATGTATCGCTGCTGGTATTACACATTATTGAGCCGGATTCGCCTTTTTTAAGAATCACGACACTCGGCCCCATATTCAAAATTATTTCCCCCGCCTTTATCAGGTTGCTCTGACCCGCTAACATCCTTGCTTCGTCTTCGTTAATCATCAAACAGTCGATTTTTTTCAAAAGGGCTTTTAAGTCATCCAGGTTGTTCTCGATCCAGAGGTTCATAGTATCAACAGCTACAAAATCAGGCTCATCGAGTTGTTCGAGCAATTGCTGCTGAAGAGCGGGCGCTGTGTTCGCAAGGAAAACGAATTTACTATTCTTAAATTCCCCGGGCACACTCGGCGGCGCCTCGGCGAGAACATTTAGTTCTGTAAAATCCGTGGTTCTGTCATCCATATTTTCGTGATAAGTGCCTGCCCAGCGAAAAGTTTTGCTTTGCTTTCTAATCTCCAAACCCGTAAGGTCAACTTCTCTGCCGTCAAATACCTTTGCCAAATCAAACGGACAATCCGCTCCGACAACACCTACGAACCGGACGGGCGCGAAAAAACTCGCCGACATACTGAAATAAATAGATGAGCCGCCAAGGCAGTTCTCACTCACACCAAAAGGCGTCTTAACTG
Source organism: uncultured bacterium (assembly GCA_965369645.1). Classification (GTDB taxonomy): domain Bacteria; phylum Planctomycetota; class Phycisphaerae; order Sedimentisphaerales; family Anaerobacaceae; genus NIOZ-UU13. The sequence goes on from CBDURK010000087.1 coordinate 5,654, forward strand.
TATCAATTCCTATTGAGCCGGTTACTAATAATGACATTCCCGTATTTTTCTCCTTTTAGTTTCCCACTGCAAACTTTTTAAGTGTGGTATCTATTCTGGCTAAGGTGTTCTCTTTGCTCAGCATTTGGACAGATTCGAATATAGGCAGGCTAACCGTGGTCCCGCAAATGGCTACACGCAAAGGCTGCGCGACTTTACCAAGGCCTACCTGCTTTTCCTCCGCCAACGAACGCAGCATATCTTCGATCCCCTGTTCTGTTAATTGCTCCATCGCCGCGAGTTTTTCGCGCACGATTGCCAGAACAGCTAATCCGTCACCTTTTAGCAGAATCTTCTTAACTGATTTTTCGTCGTATTGAATTTCATTGTTGTCAAAAAAGAGAAATCTGCTTTTACGCTCCATATCAAATAAAGTTCTCGTTCCTTCGCAGAGTTTAATTATTTTTGAGAGAAGCTCATCTTCTGCGGAATTTACCGGAGAGTTGACGATCTTCAGGTAAGCTCTGAAATGCTCTAAGACTTTCTCCGGCGGTGTCATCTTGATATGTTCCATATTAAAAGCCAGAAGCTTCTTACGGTCGAACAGGCTGTTGGCCTTGCTCAATCGCGAAAGGTCAAAAGACTCGATTAGTTCACCAATCGGCATAATCTCACGATTGTCACCCGGGTTCCAGCCCAAAAGCGCGAGAAAATTGACCATTGCTTCGGGCAGATAGCCGCTTTTGAAAAAATCGACAATGTTGATTTCCGGCAGACCGACACCAAGGTATTCGGCCATTGCATCAATAGCAGGCATATCAGGAGTGGCTTTGCCCTTAATAAAAGAATCAAGCTCTTCGAGAGAAATGCCCACAGCCTCGGCGAGCGTTCCTGCCTCGATTTCATGCTTTGCCTTAATTGCATTGCGAAGGGCCTTTGGGCGCTCGCGTTTGGAAAGTTTTCCTCCTGAATCGCTGATGGTGACGGACATGTGGGCATACTCCGGCAGTTGGCTATCGCCAAACAGGGCTTTCCATAGTGCCTGCTGGCCCGGCGTGTTCATCAGATGCTCCTGGCCGCGAATAACATGCGTTATCTTCATCAGATAGTCATCAACCACACAGGCAAAGTTATACGTCGGAAAGCCGTCGCTTTTCTGAATGATGAAGTCGCCTATTTCACCCGCCCCGAATGTAATTTCGTCGCGAACAATATCGGTAACTATCAAAGGCACGTCCTGTGGCACGGCAAAGCGGACTGTTACAGGTCGGCCCTGAGCTTTTGCCTTTTCAACATCGCTTTCGCCTGGGAACTCTTCGGGGCGCTGATAAGAAAAGGACCTTTTTTGAGCTTCAGCTTTTTTTCGAAACGCGTCAAGCTCTTCGGTGGTATCAAAACAGTAATAGGCCTTTTGTTCATCGAGCAGTTTCTTTATGTGTTTATCATAGATGTCTATTCGCTGAGATTGCAGATAAGGCCCATTCGGCCCGCCTGCTTCCGGGCCTTCGTCCCATTCGATGCCGAGCCAGCGCAGGTCGTCCATAACCTGTTGGGCTGCTGTCGGGGTGTTTCGTTTCTGATCCGTGTCCTCGATGCGCAAAATAAATGTACCCCCAGTCCGTCTGGCCAGGAGCCAGTTGAAAAGAGCTGTACGTGCTCCGCCGACGTGCAGATAACCAGTTGGCGATGGGGCAAAACGTGTTACGACCATTATAAACCTCGTCAATTCGGGAAAATATGTAAAAAAGAAGGATAATTTATACCGGGACTTTTGTCAAGAGTTATGGCTGATAACCAGCAGATTTATACATCCTGCAATTTTGATTGATATATTTCCCTCTATCAATTTACTGAACAATTTAGTATTTTAATAAAGCCAAATCTTCTTGAGTCTTGATGAAGGGATAAACAAATGTACCCGCGGATTGGACCAGTTCCAACATATAGTATCCTGTATATCTTGAGTATCCTCAATCCTCCTTTTCCTCTGGCGCTACTTTGTTCGCAACGACATACTGGACGGGTCAACGACTATATGATAAATTGTCGTCATTGATAACGTTGGTGTATTGAATTTTAAATTAGGAAGTATAAACCGTGGAACAACCTAACAAAGAAGAAAGTATCAATCTTGATTTTATTCGGCAGATTGTGGCCGAAGACCTGAAAACCGGCAAATGGGACGGTCGTGTCGTAACACGGTTTCCGCCGGAGCCGAACGGGTATCTACATATCGGGCACGCCAAGAGCATCTGTCTTAACTTCGGCATCGCGGCCGAGAATAAGGACGGCCTCTGCCATTTACGCTTTGACGATACCAATCCAATAAAGGAAGAACAGGAATATATCGATTCCATAATAGAAGATGTTCACTGGCTTGGCTGGGACTGGAACGAGCATCTGTATTACGCATCGGACTACTTCGAGCAAATGTATGAATATGCTCTTGAGCTTATAAAAAAGGGCAGTGCTTACGTCTGTGACCTGGCAGCCGAGCAGACAAGAGAATATCGCGGCACGCTGACCGAACCTGGAAAAGACAGTCCCTATCGCAGCCGTTCCGTCGAGGAGAATCTCGACCTGTTCGAGAGAATGAAGAAAGGCGAATTTCCGGATGGCTCGCGCACCCTGCGGGCTAAAATAGATATGTCGTCCCCCAACGTTAATATGCGCGACCCGGTTATGTATCGAATCCTGCATGTGGCGCATCCCCGCACCGGCGATAAATGGTGTATCTATCCGATGTATGACTGGGCACACGGGCTCGAAGATTCCGTCGAAAAAATCACCCATTCTATTTGTACACTGGAGTTCGAGAATCATCGCCCTCTGTATGACTGGTTCCTTGACGAGCTTGGGGCGTACCACCCGCAGCAGATAGAGTTTGCCCGGCTCAATCTGACATATACTGTAATGAGCAAGCGAAAGCTGCTGCAGCTCGTCCAGGAAAACCACGTCACCGGCTGGGACGACCCGCGTATGCCGAGCATCTCAGGCCTGCGAAGACGGGGATACTCACCGCAGGCCATTCGGGAATTCTGCAGACGCATCGGAGTCAACAAATTCAACAGCACAGTCGATATCGCACTGCTGGAACATTGCCTGCGGGCAGATTTAAACAAGACCTCGCCTCGCGTGATGGCCGTGCTAAAACCCCTCAAGGTGGTCATTGATAATTACCCGCAAGGTCAGGTCGAAGAGCTTGATGCCATTAACAATCCCGAAGACCCGAACGCTGGTACGCGAAAAGTACCGTTCTCACGGGAGCTGTATATTGAGCAGGATGATTTTATGGCCGAGCCTGTAAAGAAATTTTACCGCTTGGCGCCAGGCCGGGAGGTCCGTCTGCGATATGCGTATTTCATCACCTGCACGGATGTAATTAAGGATGACAACGGCCAAATCGTCGAACTGCACTGCACCTATGACCCCGCTACGCGAGGTGGAGATGCTCCAGATGGGCGAAAGGTCAAGTCAACGCTGCACTGGGTTTCAGCAGAACACGCGCTCGAAACTCAGGTGCGATTGTACGACCATTTGTTCACAAAGGAAAATCCCGACCAGACAGCCGAAGGTGAGGATTTCAAATCAAACCTGAACCCGGACTCCTGCCGGATTCTGACTTCCTGCCGGATTGAGCCGTCTGTAGGTAACGCAAAACCGCTCAGCCGATACCAGTTCGAAAGATTGGGCTATTTTTGTGTTGAACCGGACAGCTCCGATGACAAACTGATATTTAATCGAACAGTAGGATTGCGTGACACATGGGCCAAAATACAAAAAGCCCGGAAGAAAAGTTAAGCGATTCCTAACCTTTCCTATGAGCGAGGTTGTGTAATCTTATAAAATCTTTAACCAAAAAGTTCCGCAAATTTCTCTTCGATGTCAGGATGCTCGCATAGCGTCTGGCCGATTAGGACCGCCCTTACACCGACGGACTTCAGTTTTTCCACATCGGCCCGTGTCTTTATTCCACTTTCAGCGACAAGCTCGTTTTTGTCGTCTATAAATTCAGCTAATCGGCTGGTCGTGTTCAAATCGACCTGCA
>CBDURK010000088.1:0-9668 GCA_965369645.1 uncultured bacterium
CATTATTAAAGTTTTTCTTTGCCCATTCGCTTGTGTATCCAAGACCGGATTTTTGCTGAAGCACGGAGTGGGCGTAAAAAATGTGGGCGCTTTTAAGAAATACCGGCACTAACGGCGAAAGCTCCTCGGTTTTATAATCGTCCACGAATTTTTGCCCCGGGCTGTTCATCTCGGTCCCGACAACAACGGGCAGATGCCGCTTTTCGGCAAGTTCAATCACATGGTAGAGATTGTCCGTTTTTTCATTTTTTGCTCCGGGAGTATAATTTCGGTCGGGGATGACGTTTATTGCGGCCGCACCGGTGCTCATAGCCACATCCAAAAGCTCTTCGATGTCTTTTTCGCCCTGGCTCGTTCCATCCAGCCAGGTATGTACTGGTATTGCGCCGGAAGCCAGAATAAATCGGTTAGTATCGGCCATCATCGGAAAGGAGCCTTTGTCGGGCGGTATATATCCGACACCGCCGCGTTTCATAGTTTTCGCTCGAATTGCATCCAGCAATTTTCTGCCGTGGGGTAATACCGAGACCTCTATCTCAACACCCAGTTTCTCAGACCAGAATTTCGCGAGTTCATCTTCATCACTGAAGATTTCCTGTGCCTTACGAGTGTAGGCAAGGCACATATGCCTTTCGGTAACGTTGCCGCCCGGTGTTAAAACAAGAACGTCTTTTTCGTAATTCAGCTCCACCGGTTTTAAGTGCTGATTTACCCGTCCCATTAAATCCCGATTTCTTTTTTGCGCGGTTTGACGAAGGTTAAGCAGGAATTGTTTTTGTTCGCCCTGCAATTGTGCTTTCGGAAATCCAACGCCCATATGGTACGAGATGCCCGGTTCACCGGGTGAGTTTATTACTCTTGTAGCAAATTCCGGCACATAGACCCTTGTCTCCAGGCCGGCACAGGCCTTGAGGCCGAGCATTCGAGCGGCAGCAAGAAATTCATCCAGGGCATCGAGCACATCAAAATCCACTACTCCCGCAACGGCCAATCCGGCTTTACGTGCCAGCCAGGCAAATTTGCTGGGAGAATAGCTATATGTGTTGTAAGAAAAAAAAGTATGACAGTGCATATTAACATCAGTGCCTGGTTCGGACAAATCGATTTCACCCGCCTCGGCTTTTTCAATAAGCGCCGTCAAAGCCTGCTTTCTTTCGTCAGGGTCGAAACTATCCAGCTTACGTTCGAGTTCTTCAACCAAAATGGACCTTTCTTTTGTCGGCAATTTTATGCCTTGTTAACTTTTTCATACTGTTTATCCCAGAGAGAGACATCCTGCGGCTGATATTCTTTAAGGTTAAACGAGTTGCGGGCAATTTCTCTGGCCTGTTCGAGGGATTCTATTTGCCCGGTCGCCCTCGCCTGCATAAGAACATTACCGCTGGCAGTCGCTTCTATCGGGCCTGTTATTACCTTTTTGCCAAGTGCATTGGCTGTGAATTGACAAAGCAATTCGTTCTGTATGCCACCGCCGACAATATGCAGTATCTCAATCGTATTTCCTGAAGCATCTTCTATAGCTTCCATCACGGAGCGATACTTAATTACGAGGCTTTCCAGTATTGTTCTTATCATTAGCCCCTTGTCTTTTATTGGATCCTGGCCCGTCTCGGTGAGGTAATCATTTATTCTTTTCGGCATGTCTCCAAGTGCAAGGAATCGGCCGTCATCAACGTCAATGTACCTGGTAAACGGCTCGGCTTTATCCGCCAAAGCCGCCAGTTCCGTATAGGACAGGTCCGTTCCCTCACGCTCCCACTGTCTTCTGCATTCCTGCATCAGCCATAGCCCCATTATGTTTTTGAGAAGCCGAATTGTGTTGTCAACTCCGCCCTCATTCGTAAACTCATATTGAAAGGTCTTATCATTGACAATTGCGCCGGGCACTTCAACGCCAATAAGAGACCATGTTCCGGACGAGAGATATGCCCAGTTGGCCTCTCCGGTAGCGGGCACGGCAACAACAGCTGAAGCAGTATCGTGCGAGCCGATGGCAAGAACCGGAACAGAGCCGCAGCCAAGCTCGATTCCTATCCTGGCAGACAACTGGCCAACAACAGTTCCGGGAGGGACGATTCCGGGCATGATGCCAATCGGCAAAGATAGTTTTTCCAGGACCTCTTTTGACCATTTGCCGGTCTTCATATCCATAAATTGTGAGGTGCTTGCAAGGGTGTATTCGGCAAATATCTTGCCGCACAGATAGTAGGAGACCAAATCGGCAATGAAAAGTAGTTTCGTAGCTGTGGCCAGTGCAATCGAATTATTGAGCCGCATTGCGAGCAATTGATAAACGCTGTTTAGCTGCATAAACTGAATGCCGGTATTTTCATAAATGTCGCGTTTGCTTATCATCTCAAACGCCTTTTCCCTCATCCCATTGGTCTGGCTATCGCGATAGTGATAAGGATTTTCAATAAGTTTGCCATCTACGTTGAGCAGGCCAAAATCAACACCCCAGCTATCGACGCCTATACCCCATATCTGAGCGCTGGCAGCTTTTGACGCTTTGGCTATGCCGGATTTAATCTCCGACAACAGTTTGTTAAAATCCCAGCGTAGCGAACCGTTCTCTTCGATGGGCCCGTTACTGAAACGATGTATTTCCTCGAGAATAATTTTCCGCGTGGAAACCGAGCCAAGCATTACTCTGCCGCTCTCAGCGCCGAGGTCAACGGCGATATATTTTTTTATTTCCGCCATCGTCAACTCCTTATAACAAATGTTTAATTCTGAAGAAAAGATTTTATAACCCAGATTCCCTTCTATTGCAAATTGAAAATCGAGATGTGGAAAAAGGAAAAAGCGGCTTTTTCGTGGAAATGGAGTTCTAAACGCTGAAAATATGAAATACGTTATTAATTCTGCTCGAAGCGAGTTTTTGCCTGGCCGATAAGATAAAAACTACCGGTAATACAAATCAGGTCTTCTTTGCTGACGGCACTTTTGGCCAGTAGAAGTGCTTCACCCAGGCTGGAGGCGGTCTGGTTCATCTTTCCGCATATCTCGGTGTACATTTCAGCTAAATCTTCCGGTGAGACTGCTTTAGGAGAATTGCTGCGAGTGAAAACGACCTTGTCAGCGCCGAATTGCAATTGATGCAGCATTCCTCTTATGTCCTTGTCAGAGTTGCAGCCGAAGATCACGACCATAGAATCATAAGGAATATTCTGTCCTACTGCGTGAATCAAGGCCTTAATGCTTGCGGCATTGTGAGCGGCATCGATCATAATTCTCGGGTCATCCCAAATCATCTCCATTCGCCCGGCCAGTGAGACCTTGTAAAGACCCTCGGCAGCTTTGTCATTGTCTATCTTGTATCCTGCTGATTTTAGTTTATCCAGCATAGCCAAAGCCAGACCGCAGTTGATTGCCTGATGTCTGCCGTGCAGGGGCACTCTAAGGTGCTCAAATTTACTCGTCGGCGTTGTCAGACAGATTCTTGTGTGCGGGCCGTGCTCTCGTGAGGTTTCAAATCGCTGCGAAAAATCGATATCGCTGCCTGTTACGCTCAAAGGCGACTGAATGGCGATAGCCTGTGTTCTTAGTACATGCATCGCCGAGGGTTCCTGCTGAACAGTAATAGCGGGTACACCACGCTTGAAAATCCCAGCTTTCTCTTTTGCAATGCTGTCAATAGTATTACCAAGTAAGTTCTGATGGTCAATACTCAAGCTGGTTATACCGACGACTTTGGGCTTAATAACGTTCGTGCTGTCGAGTCTTCCGCCCAAGCCGGTTTCAATTACGGCAATATCAACCTCTTCATCGAGAAAATACATAAACGCCAAAGCCGTCATAATCTCGAAGAAAGTCGGCTGGTCTGTCTTTGACATCTTCTCAACAGGGGCATAAGCTCGGTTTAGCAGACCGCACATTTCCGAGTCGCTGATCATTGTTGAATTAATCGCAATACGCTCATGAAGGTGTACTACGTGGGGGGATGTGTATAATCCAACTTTATAGCCATTTGCTTCAAGCATCCTGGCTAACATAGTAGCGGTTGAGCCTTTTCCTTTTGTGCCGCCTATATGAACTGTATGGATTTTTTTGTGTGGACTTCCTAATAGTGAGAGCAGTTTTTGCATCCTGTTGAGGTTGAACGTTGTGACGTTATAACGGAGGCGCTCCTGCTTTTCGTAGTCAGTCCTTTCAAAGAGGTAGGCAAGGGCCTGTTTATAAGTCTTAAAAGCCTTTTTGCCCTTGACACTGACAACCTTAGAGGTTTTTTTCTTTCGTTTCTTTCCGGTTGTTTTTGTTGTTCTTACCATACACTAACGCAACTATGACAATTATAGCGGTTAAAAGTATATTAGTCAAGCTGGAAGCCGAAAAACACCTCAGTTAACACGAGAAAAAGTGATATAGGACATTGTTATTAAAGGGTTTACAAAATACTTTACTTTATTTTATTATCTTTTTAAACAGCTCTTGCATAAGCAATACTTAAAGCACATTCACTATTACTTATACTTTGCCGTAATCAGCTTATTATTAGTGATTAAGAGTTCTACTTTCAAAGTTTCTCAGTGGTGAATACAGGCTTTTGCCTATATAATTGGCATTGTGGATGCGACAAAGCCAAAACAAGCTTTTATTTTTACGCTACAGAGCCTAAACCAGCTTCTTTGGCCGGCAGTATGTATTAATTGCGGCGAAAGTATCTGTGAGACTGATAAAAACTTGTGCCAAAAGTGCTGGTCCCAGGTTCTGGCCTGTACGGGTACCGATTACTGCGGTCGCTGCGGCCGAGATGCCAGTAAATTTGCTCTCGTCGAAGGCGCCTGCCAAAATTGCCAGGGTAAAAAATTTAATTTTGACAGTATAGCTCGCAGCGGAATTTACAGTGAAGCCCTGCAAGAAATGATATTAGCCATGAAAAAAGGCCGAACGGAACTGCTTTCGATAATTGGATTTTTGGGCAATTCCACTTTGGAAGGGAGCGGCTTTTATAACGATATAGAACTTTTCGTTCCCGTGCCACTACACTGGTCGAGAAGATTAGCCCGCGGCTACAATCAATCACATCTTTTAGCGAAGAAATTAAAGCACCCTACGGCTAAAATCAGTAACAATCTTATTAGAATCCGCAGAACCAAATTACAGCCTGCAATGGCAAGCCCCACGGCACGAGCCAAAAATGTCGCCGGCGCCTTTGCAGTGCGTCGTAGAAATAATTTTGCTAATCGCAGGATTTGTCTTGTCGATGATATCAAAACAACCGGAGCAACACTGAACGAGTGTGCAAAAACGCTGAAAGAAGCCGGAGCCTCAAAAGTATTTGCATTAGTTTTAGCCGTTGCGGGGCAGAATGTCATCTAATTACAATAGCAGAAAAACCACATTTAGGAGAAGGAAACAAGTAATGGTTAAAACAAAGCAATCTATAATCATAACGGTAATGGTTTTGTTCATCGCAGGTGCAGTATGTGGCAAGGCAATCGAGGCAGACTGGCTCGTAACGCAAATTAAGGAACCTGTGAAGATTGAAAAGCGGCTCGACGGCAGGGAGATTGTTCTTAGCAACGGATTAATCAGCCGGACATTTCGTCTGGCGCCCAATGCGGCTACCGTTGCCTATGATAATCTGATGAGGGGCGAGTCCATCATCCGCGGAGTCAAGCCGGAGGCGATAGTCGAACTCGACGGACAAAAGTATGAAGTCGGCGGTCTGCAGGGGCAGGTTGAATACGCATATCTATTGCCAGAATGGATTGATTCCCTTAGCAGCAATCCTGACGCCTTCATGTTCAGGAGCTTCGACGTCGGCAAAATAGAAAAACGCTTTGAATGGAACCGCAAGCGTTATTCCTCAAGCACAAACTGGCCTCCCTCAGGTAAGACGCTGAATCTGCATTTCGATCCACCAGGCGGCAAGCTCAAAGGATTGACTCTCTCTGTCCATTATGAAATGTACCGGGGCATTCCTCTGTTGGCAAAGTGGCTGACAATTCACAACGGCAGCGATGAGCCGGTCAGGCTCAATACGTTTACCAGCGAGATTCTCGCGGCTGTAGAGTATGAGTCAATGGTGGAACAACCGGCCCAGTGGGAGTATCCTAATATTCATATCGACAGCGATTACGCCTTTCACGGGGGGGACCCGAAAAGCGCCAACAAAACAACTTTCTGGGTTGTTGACCCACAGTACAAAACGCAAATCAACTATCTGCGAAAGACACCACTGATGTTAGAGAGCCGCCCGCCCATTGGTCCGGATGTGATTATCGCCCCGGGTAAAACATTCGAATCATTTCGAACGTTTGAGCTAATTTATGACAGTACCGAACGCGAACGCAAGGGTCTGGCAATACGCAGGATGTACCGAACTATCGCACCCTGGGCGACGGAAAACCCAATCATAATGCATGTCCGTCATGCAAATCCAAAAGCGGTGCGGCTGGCAATCGACCAATGCGCCGAGGTCGGTTTCGAGATGGTGATAATGACATTCGGCAGCGGTTTTAATATGGAAAATATTAATCCGAAGTATATGGCACAGATAAAGGGATTAGTCGATTACGCTCACAGCAAAAATGTCGAGCTGGGCGGGTACTCGCTGTTGGCCAGCCGCAGGATAAGCGATAAACACGATGTTATCAACCCGGAGACAGGCAAAACAGGCGGCGCTATCTTCAACAACTCTCCGTGTTTGGGCAGCGAGTGGGGCAGCGAATATTTCAGGAAAATCAAAATCTTTATCGAACAAACGGGCCTGGACCTGCTCGAACACGATGGGTCTTATCCCGGTGACGTTTGTGCATCTACGAGCCATCCGGGGCATAGCGGTCTCAATGATTCGCAATGGAAACAGTGGAAAAAGATAACCAATTTTTACAAGTGGTGCCGCAGCAGGGGCGTCTATCTGAATGTTCCCGACTGGTATTTTTTGAATGGCTCGAATAAAAGTGCTATGGGCTACCGTGAGACCAACTGGTCGCTGCCGCGTGAAAGACAGGTTATTCTCGGCCGACAGAACATATTCGACGGCACCTGGAAGAAAACGCCGAGCATGGGCTGGATGTTTGTGCCGCTGGTTCAGTACCATGGCGGCGGAGCCGCGGCCACGCTCGAACCGCTCTCGGAACACCTCGACGCTTATGGTGCACACCTAGCGCAGAACTTTGGCTCAGGCGCGCAGGCCTGCTATCGCGGGCCCCGTCTGTACGATACCGATGAAACAAAAGCAGTCGTCAAAAAATGGGTGGACTTTTACAAAGAATACCGGGATATACTCGACTCCGATATCATTCACGTGCGCAGACCTGACGGGCGCGATATTGACTGCATTCTGCACGTCAATCCGCAATTGAAAATAAAAGGCATGGCAATGGTTTATAATCCTCTGGACAGAGCGGTCAAAAAAGAATTGAAACTTCCACTCTATTACACGGGGCTTACCAAAACAGCACGTATCCGCAGGCAGCAGGGCAAAAGCAGGAATTACCAGCTTGACCGCGAATATAACGTCAAAATACCGATTGAAATAGTTCCCAAAGGGATTACCTGGTTCATTGTGGAATAGTTACGAGTCAGGCCGAGCTTCCTTATAACTACGGGGGGCCTCTAAAGTATTTCGTGTTTTACTACGGCGCGGTAGAGGCCATTGATGCGTTTGCCGTCAACTATTGTGGGAGAATATTTTTCGTTTCTCGGCTGAAGACGAATTTTATTATCCGACTCGAAGAACACCCTCTTGAAGGTCGTTTCATGCGGCATTGCGAAACGAACAAAACAGTCATCGCCATTATGCACTTCGGTGGCGGGTGAGAATATCACTATGTCACCCTCGTGGAATTTCGGCTCCATAGAATCACCGACAACCCGGACAGCAAAGGTGTTGGGATCGTGCAGGTCCGGACAGCGAATATAATCATCGGCTATGCCCACAGGATAGTCGAGGTCATTGAAATCAGTGGGATATCCGGCTGAAACTTTGTTTATCACTGGCACTAACCGCCCCGGCGCCAGAGGTAATTTTTCCTGCTCAACGTTCAAGTCACTTTCTGCAAGAAGCTCGGTCAGCCGGTTTGCATCACCTTTTTTATCAATAAGGTTTTTGGCAATGTGCCGCCATTTCTGATTTTCGGCCTCGGCGGACTCATATTCCTGGCGAACATCGGCGGGGAGGCCTTCTATATGAGCAATATGCAGCAACAGGCCCGAGTCAAACTCAAGTGTCTTTTCAAGTTTGGTAAGCAGCTCGTCGCTGGGAGGATTCTTTACCTTGCCGGTTTCGATAGTGGACAGATACGGTTTTGAAAAACCGATGCGATTGCTGACTTCATCGAGCGTCAGATGTAACTGCTCACGTTTTTTTCTTATTATTTGCCCCAGAGACATACCATATCCTTAAATTTTTCATACATTAGCTAATTTCTATAAGCTCGTAACTACTGCTTCCCAGGCCGATTCGCTCGGCATGTTCGATTTGGTAGCGAGGATCAAGTTTATCATTATCCAGGAGATCTGCAAGTTTTTTGCCCGCTTTCTTTTCCGTCAAATCCAGTGTCGCCTTGTCGAGAGCAACAGGGTCTCTCGATGCGGCTATGCCGATATCATCAACTATTTTGTCCATATCAGGTTCGTTAAAACAATCGCAATCTTTAGTCACGGACATTAAAAAGTTAAAACAAGCAATCCTGTTTTCTTTGCCCTTCATTACGCCCAATGCGTGCTCAGCGATGCTCTTTTGCAATACTTCGTCTTCTTCGCCCCAATTGCATATAACGGCGCCAAATCTGCATGCAGCCATACACTCGGCACACCCTATACATTTATCTTCGTCTATGTGAGCTTTGACATCGTCCAGTGTAATTGCATCGGCGGGACAATGGTCGTAACATACGCCGCATCGCGTACAGTCGTCGCCGATACCGAGGTTAAGGGCGGCGTGCTGTCTCATCTTGCCCCTTTTGCTCGCACAGCCCATACCCAACGTCTTGAGGGTAGCTCCAAGGCAGGCCGCGACATGGCCGGTCAAATGAGCCACCGAAAGGAGCGACTGACTTTGAACTATACCGGAAGCAATGAAAACCTGTTTATCTATCTCGCCTTCTATATCAACCGGAGTCTCACTTGTTCCTAACAAACCATCGGGCACAACGAACGGAACCCCCAAAACATCTAAATTAAAGCCATGTTCGATAGCCAGGGTGGTATGGTCGATGGCATTGTGTCTTCGCCCGACATATAACGTGGTGGTGTCGGTTACGAATGGTTTTGTTTTCAAGGCAAGCAGCTCATCGACAAGTCCCTTGATGCACGGAGCCTTTGTGTATGTATTGTTACCGGCTTCGCCAACGTGAACCTTAACCGCCGTACAATCATTTTCCCGAAAGCAATCTGCAAAAGAGCCTGCCTTAAACAGCTTTCGTGCCTTTTCGGAAATCACCTGCTCGCCATCATCAATAGATGCTTTGATAAAATATACTTTAGAAGCCATAAAACCACCATTTGTTATTAAATAGAATAACCTATTATTCTACTATGGTTCATCATTATAAAACAATACGCTGATTATATTGTTTTTTCATCTAACTGCAAGAAATGTTTAGAAGCTGTTTCAATACTCAATTTCCACTATGAAAGCAAATGCTCAATCAATATTTTGATACCAAGGCCGATAAGCACCAGCCCGCCGATGGCTTCGATTTTATTTTCGAAAA
>CBDURK010000089.1:0-9520 GCA_965369645.1 uncultured bacterium
TGTTATCCTTTTTGGCTTAGCCAATTGGTCAAATGCTTTAATTTAAGGCAACGTTCGATATCAAAGTACGCTTCTTCAATTCAAGATTCTTGCTTGTTGAAATTTTGTGCGCCCCAGTTAGTGGGTATGTAAATTATGGATAGAATGTGGCAAATACTGGAAGGTCCTTCCTCATCGGGTGGGGCTTTTACACCCGAGGCAATCATTTTGTCCTTACTGCTTGCCTTTGCTCTCGGACAGGTCCTGGCGTGGGTTTATTATTTTACTCACAGTGGATTATCCTATTCAAAATCCTTTGTCCAATCCCTGATTCTAATCACCGTCGTAATAGCAATGGTTATGGCAGTCATCGGTACCAATATTATCACTGCCGTTGGGCTTATGGGTGCTTTAGCGATTGTTCGTTTCCGCAACATCATCAAAGACACCAGGGACATAGCCTTCATTTTTTGTTCACTTGTAGTTGGCATGGCGTCAGGCTCTCAGCGTTATGATGTCGCTATCATCGGAACTGTGATTCTAAGTTTGATAGCAATATATTTGTATATTACGGGGTTTGGGACACACCAGCCGCACAACGGCTTTTTGCGGTTTAGTTTCAGGGGGCACATTGAGCCTGATAATCCAATTTCCAATATTCTTAAACGTTTCTGCGGCAGTTTTACCCTCATATCGGCGCAAGCCAGCGGCTTTGGCACTGCCGAAGTAGAATATGCCTATCAGTTGATGATACGAAATGCTGCAAAAAACCAACAGATGCTGTCCGAATTGCAACAGGTCGAAGGTCTCGAAAACATCAATCTGACAATGCAGGAGCAACTGCTGGAGGTCTAAGCCGCGTATGAAAATAATAAGCCCAACAAGTTTTCTCTCTCGTTTACGCCGGCACATCCTGCCTATTCTGGTTTGGCTAAGTGTCGTCGCATGCGTGGCTGGGCTTTTCACTCGTCGCTCACAACGTTTTGAAGTCCTGGGCATCGCACAGGGACAGATTCGTCAGATTGCAGCCAACTGCACAGGACGTCTGACAAGCATGCCGGTTCAATTGTTTGACGAAGTCAGCCTCGGGCAGCCGGTGGCTGTTCTTGACACTATCCTCGATAACGAACAGCCACAAGACCAGTTGCAGGCACAATTATCCACTATCTTAGCGGAAATAGAACACCTGACGTCACAATTAGTTCCAACACAGGACGATCTGCTCGCTGAAAAAACGGACCGTGAAACCAACCGTCTCAACGACAGTAGAAGATTTTCAGTTGACGTTGAAAGCGCCCGACTTGAGATACTAAGGTACAGAGCGCTAATCGAAACTGATCGAATAATTCTGGAAGACCTGGCTTTGGAAGTGCAAACTATCAAGGAACTCCTGGCACAGGAAGCTGTAGCACCTTATGAACTTCAGAAAGCACAGGTCCAATACGAAACGCTGGTGAAAAAGATCGAAGAAAACGAGCAACTCCTGGAGCAGGCGAAAATCGCTCTTAAACAAACCCAGCAACGGCACGATGAATATGTACGATTCAAACCTCACCATCCCTCGGTGGAAAATGCTCTTGACGTTATCCGCAAAGCAATAAAGATTCAAGAGCGACGGATGGACGAATTATTGATAAAAATTGAGGCATTAGAGCCACGGAAAACATTGAAGCTAACTGCTCCGATTGACGGTGTTGTAAGCCAAATTCTGCATTGGCCGGGAGAAGCTGTATCAGCAGGCGAGCCTATACTCACAATAACTGAGGTTAAGCCCACTGAAATCCTCGCCTATGCCTTAGCAGGCCAGGTGAATCAGATTCGCAAAGGAATGGCCGTAGAACTCGCGAAAAGGGGCGAGTTAGAAAAGATCGAGATTGCACGTTCCCAGATAACATATATAGGGCCGATCGTTGAACAATTACCGGCAAGGCTGTGGCGAAATCAAAATGTCCCGGAGTGGGGGAGGCCATTTTTGATTAAAGCTCCGCCTCAAATGAAGCTTATAACAGGTGAGATCGTCGGGATACGCAAGCTTTAGATCGGACTCAAGGCTTTGCAGGTAAATCTAAAGAGTGAGAAGGAACTTGAAAGCTTGATTATAGAGAATAGAAATTATATATATGATTTGCACTTATTTTACCAAACGACCGGCTTATATGATCATCTGCGGTCTTGTCTGTTTGTTTAATTTGACAGGGTGCACTCAGCATAACTACAAAAAAGAAGCTGACGAAAAAGTCTATAACATCATAGATCAAAAATGGCGAGTAGATTACGGCACAAAAGCCAACTATAAAATCAGCGACACCACGCCGACACCGAGCGACATACAAATTGAAAAAGCCGTTCCTGCTTCAGGCATCCTGAGCCTCTCACAGGCCGTAGCTCTCGCAACTGCTCACAATCGTGAATATCAAACTAACAAAGAAGAGTTGTACATCAAGGCCCTTGACCTGAGCCTGACACGTTATGAATTTGAAAGGCAGTTTTTCAGAGTGGTGGGGGGGGGGTATGCCGCCGACCGTAATGACGAGGTATTAGGTATTGAAGCTAATTACGGCTTTAACCAATTGTTAGCCAGCGGCACCAGAATCAGCACAAAAGTTGCCACCGCCTGGGTAGATGTGCTCAGCGGTAATTTGCGGAGCGGCCTGGCTTCGCTCTTAAGCGTTACTGTTATACAACCTTTGCTGCGCGGCGGCGACCGAAGAGTTGTCCTGGAAAATCTCACTCAGGCCGAACATGACACAATTTATGAAGTACGCTCGTTCAATCGATATCGTAAAAAATTCGTAGTTTCTGTTATCAGTCAGTATTATGGTGTGATGCAGAGGCTTGATGCGGTAAAGAATGCCCAGACAAATTACAATACTCTAAGCCAGGTTTTTGGACGGATAGAAATATTAGCTAATGCCGGACGTTTACCTCAGTTCGAACTGGACCAAGCCCGACAAGAAAAACTGAAAGCATTTGATATCCGCATCCAGAGAGAAAGAGAATACAAGCAGGCGCTTGATGAATTTAAGATAACTCTGAGTTTATCCACTACAGCAGAATTCCAATTAGATGAAAATGAGCTTGAGGCTTTAAGGGCTACAGAAATGGCTAAGCCTGATTTTTCAGAGGCTGAGGTAATTGAAGCAGCATTGCTTCGACGCCTCGATATGGCCAACAATGCTGATGCAGTCATCGACGCCCAGCGTAAAGTTTTTGTTACCGCCGATGCACTTCGCGCCGAGTTAAACATAATTGGCAGTGCCGAGGCTGTTTCATCAAGACGGGGCGACCGCAATACTTTAAGGCCCTTTGGAGAAGAGTATGGCCTTGGTTTCGAACTTGATTTACCCCTTGACCGTGTGCCTGAACAACACGTATATCGCAAAGCTCTGATAACTTTGAACCAGCGGCGGCGAGAATACGACCTGGCCACCGACATAGTGCAGCTTGAGGTGCGCCAGGCCTACCGCAATCTTGACGAAGCCGCCGAACGTTACAAAGTACAACTGGAAGCTCTTCAATTGGCAGAGAAACGGTTTAACAAGACATACCTGCTGCTTCAGTACGGCCGGGCAAGCAGCCGTCGTGTGCTCAGGGCCCAGAATGACCTGTTTGATGCACAGAATGCAGCTACGCAAACTTTGGTGGATTATACTATCGCAACCTTGAACTTTTATCGCGATACCGGAGTGCTCCATGTCCGTCCCGACGGAATGTGGGAACGTTAAGTCTTCAACTCGGCAAATATAGGCGTTGAAGTCTATTCAGCCAACAACATCAAAATAAAAAACACGCCAAAGTTCACACCAACTAATAGACGATGAAATTTAGTGGATTTTCACGGATATTTATTTTATTGTGTAAGAAAATATTGTTTTTTTCATTGATAAGGAGCAGTAAATACAGATGTATTCAAAGAAGGGGCTTTATAAATTCGGCGAAATTGAAAAGAAGTGGCAGGACTTCTGGCAAGAACATAAAACATTCAAAGCGC
This sequence comes from uncultured bacterium, assembly GCA_965369645.1. GTDB lineage: Bacteria > Planctomycetota > Phycisphaerae > Sedimentisphaerales > Anaerobacaceae > NIOZ-UU13. The sequence continues at coordinate 3,971 of CBDURK010000089.1, forward strand.
ATGACTGCGACGAGACCAGGTGCAAATATTACGTGCTTGATATGTTTCCCTATCCCAGCGGCCAAGGTCTGCACGTCGGCCACCCTGAGGGCTATACTGCAAGCGACATAGTTGCCCGTTATAAACGGATGAAAGGCTTCAATGTCCTGCATCCCATGGGCTGGGATGCCTTTGGGCTGCCTGCAGAACAATATGCCGTTAAAACAGGAACCGCTCCTAAAGAAACAACACAAAAGAACATAGATAATATCCGTAAGCAGATTAAATCGCTCGGTTTCAGCTATGACTGGGATAGAGAAGTCAATACTACCGATCCGAATTACTACAAGTGGACACAGTGGATTTTCTTGAAATTATTCAACAGTTATTTCGACGAAACGGAACAAAAAGCCAAACCAATCGAAGAGTTGCATATTCCGGAAGGATTAAGTGAACAAGATAAACAAAAATACATAGCAGAGCATCGTCTGGCGTATGAAGCAGAGGTTGCGGTCAACTGGTGTCCTGAACTGGGGACGGTTTTAGCCAATGAGGAGGTTATAGGCGGGCTGAGCGAACGAGGCGATCATCCTGTAATCAGAAAACCGATGCGGCAATGGATGCTGCGAATAACAAAATACACCGAAAGACTAATCGAAGATTTAGCTGAAGTTGACTGGCCGGATTCTATTAAAAAACTGCAACGGGACTGGATAGGTAAAAGTGTTGGCGCCGAAGTTAAATTTGAAATAGAAAATTGTGACCGAGACCTCTGGGTGTTTACGACCCGGCCTGATACGCTTTTTGGTGCTACTTATATGGTGTTCGCCCCAGAGCTTGAAACGGTGGATATTATTACAACCGATGACCATAAAGAAGAAGTTAAAGAATATCGTGAGCAGGCGGCGAGGAAAAGTGACCTTGATCGTACCGATTTGGCAAAAGATAAAACCGGAGTTTTTACCGGCGCTTATGCAATAAATCCGGTTAATGGCGAAAAGATTCCCATCTGGATAAGCGATTATGTTCTGATTAGTTACGGAACGGGCGCAATTATGGCTGTCCCCGGCCACGATGAACGTGACTTTGAATTCGCCACAAAGTTCGAGCTACCGATTATCCCGGTTGTTGAGCCGTGTGACAATGAACAAGCTGAACTGGTTAGACAAGGAAAGTTGTGCTTCGCCGGCGACGGCAGGGCGGTTAACAGCGGCCAATTCAATGGCCTGAGTACGATGGAATTCAAAGAACAAATCACAGACTGGCTCGCAAAGAAAGGACAGGGAAAAAAGGCCGTTAATTATAAGCTGCGTGACTGGCTCTTCAGCAGGCAGCGTTACTGGGGTGAGCCGTTTCCGATATTACATACAGAAAACGAGGGCATCATAGGGCTTTCGGAAGAAGAGCTTCCTCTGGAGCTGCCTGTGGTCAAAGATTATAAACCCACCGGTACAGGTGAGCCACCGCTGGCAAGTGTAGAAGACTGGGTAAATGTAACACTACCCGATGGTTCAAAAGCCAAGCGCGAAACGAATACAATGCCGCAATGGGCCGGTAGTTGCTGGTACTATCTCAGGTATCTCGATCCGGATAATAACCAGCAAGGCTGGAATCCGGAAAAAGAAAAATACTGGATGGGTGATGTAGGAGTCGATTTGTATATCGGCGGGGCCGAACATGCCGTCCTACACCTTTTGTATTCGCGATTCTGGCACAAACTTCTTTATGACCTGGGTTATGTCAATACGAAAGAACCATTCAAGAAGCTCATCAATCAGGGAATGATTTTAGGCCAAGACGGACAGAAGATGAGCAAGTCCCGCGGTAACGTAGTCAATCCGGATAAGGTTATTGCAGACTATGGCGCCGATTCTATGCGGCTTTACGAAATGTTCATGGGGCCTTTGGAGGCAATGAAGCCCTGGAGCATGCATGGAGTCGAAGGGGTGTATAGGTTTTTACAGAAAACATGGCGGACAATTGTTGATGAAGAGACAGGCGAGCTTTCCGGGCAGATACAAGGAATTCGAGCTGATGAGACAACGCTTAGACTGTTGAATCAGACAATTAAAAAAGTCGGCTATGACATCGATACTTTTGGTTTTAATACTGCAATAAGCGCAATGATGATTTTTATCAATCACCTCAGCAAACAAGCCGTCAATTCAAAAACAGTCGTTGAGAAGTTCGTAATAATTCTCGCGCCATTTGCGCCTCATATAGCCGAAGAACTCTGGGATATATTGGGCCATTCTGACAGCCTGACTTATGAGCAATGGCCCGAATATGACAAGAACCTTATCAAAGAAAAAGAAATCGAACTGGCGGTACAAGTCAACGGCAAAATAAAGGACAGAATCGTTGTCGCCGCCGATACGGACGAAGATCAAATAAAGCAAAAGGCACTGGCCAGCGAAAAAGTGCTCGCTGCTTTGGCCGGCAAAAGCCCTAAGAAAATCATCGTTATTAAATCGCGACTGGTAAATATAGTTATTTAAATGTGCATTGAAATCGAAGCAAAACTAAAGGTCGATTCGCTTTCTGAAGTAGAGCAGAAACTTGGCGATCTTGGTGCAAAGTTTTTAGGCGAGCAGTTGCAGACCGATCACCTGTTTGACGATGAAAATGCAACACTGACTAAAGCCGACAGATGCCTTCGTTTGCGGAAGCAGATAGTTGGAAAACGCAAGAGTTTCTTTTTAACTTATAAAGGCGCCAAAGAAAAAAGCATTCTCAAAAAAAGACAGGAGATAGAATCTGAAGTAGATGATGCCGATTCAATTTATAAACTGATCCTGGCATTAGGATATAAAGAGGTTTTGATAGTTGAAAAAAAACGCCGCCTTTGGCAGCTTGGTAATTGTGAAGTTGCTTTAGACCGGCTGCCGCTGCTAGGTGATTTTGTGGAAATAGAAGGGCCCAACGAAGAAAATATATCTAATGTTCAAAATAGCCTGAGACTGGCTGGCCTGCCTCATATCTCAAAAAGTTACGCGTCCTTATTGAAAGAGCAGCTTCAACAGTCCGACAAATAAGGTAAAGTTGTTTTTGTTAAATAGTCCAAAGCTACAATCATGAAACCGGAAGACGGTTATATTGCTTATATTGTAAATCCCAAATCCGGCGCCACGAGCAGTAATTTACTCGGACGCCGTTTTGAACAATACCTTCATAAAAAAGGCTTTTACGTCAAAGTTAGCATGACTACTTCCCTGGAAAATGCCCGTGAATTATCTGCTAATTCGGCAATAGATTATGACTGTGCGATGGTTGTCGCTGTCGGTGGTGATGGAACCGTTAGAGAGGTTGCTCAGGGCCTCGAAGGCAGCAACAAGCCGTTGTTGATAGTACCGCAAGGAACTGAAAATCTTCTGGCAAATGAATTAGGTTTTGATGAAAGGCTGAAAACAATAACAAGGGCTTTCGAAGCAGAATATGTTCGACATCTGGATATGGGAAGTGCAAATGGTAAATGTTTTACAACCATAGCCGGCTTTGGATTTGACGGACAAGTAGTCAATCGAGTCAGCGAGCAGCGAAAGGGACACATAGATCACTTCGATTACTTCTGGCCGATATGGCGAACGTTCTGGAACTACAAATTCAATCCAATGAAAGTAGAGATTGACGGAGAAAAGATTTTCAATGGTCCCTGCCTGGTTTTTGTCGGAAACATTTCGCGATATGCCGTAGGTATTCAGATATTGCGTTATGCCGATTACGGAGATGGTTTACTGGATGTGTGCATTTATAAATGCGGGTCCAAGGTTCGGCTGGCCAAACATTCAATGATGACTGTTTTGAAGCAACATGCCAAGGCCAGTGACGTTATTTATCGGCAGGGAAAGAGCATCATTGTAAGCTCCAATACTGATTCAGTAATGACTGAAATTGACGGCGACCCCGGGCCTGCTTTGCCGGTACATATCGAGGTAATACCTCAGGCAGTCAATTGCATTGTTCCCGAAAATGCAAAACCCGCAGGAATAAGAACAAGAATAATTAGGGCAATAGGTTAAAAAAAAGATGGACACTCGAGTTTTTGGCTAAAGGAAACAGCAAAATGGACTTTACAATCGGCAAGGTTGAAATTGGTTTGGATGCTCCCTTATTCTTAATGGCAGGACCTTGTGTTATTGAAAGTGAAACCTGCTGTTTGGATATCGCAAGCAGACTTGTCGATATTAGCGCAAAGACAGATGTTGGAATAATTTTCAAGGCAAGTTTTGACAAAGCCAATCGCACCAGCCTAAACAGCTTTCGCGGCCCCGGTATGGAAAAGGGACTGGACATTCTTGCAGCCGTGCGCCAGAAGACCAACCTGCCCATTATGACCGATGTTCACGAGCCCTCTCAGGCCGCTGTAGCAGGTAAGGTCGTGGATTGTCTCCAGATTCCAGCTTTTTTGTGCAGGCAGACTGATTTGCTTTGCGCCTGTGCGCTAACAGGCAAACCGATAAATATAAAGAAAGGGCAATTCCTCTCACCCGAAGAAATGAAAAATGCAGTTGAAAAGATTCGTACCAGCGGCAACGAAAATATATCACTCACAGAGCGAGGGACATTCTTCGGTTATAATCGGTTGGTCAATGATATGACAGCTATCGAACAAATGAAAAATCTCGGCTATCCGGTTATTTTTGATGCCACTCATAGCACGCAGCAGCCGGGTGGACTCGGTAATGCCAGTGCAGGCCGACGGGAAATGGCGCCGATACTTGCCAAAGCGGCAATAGCAGCAGGGGCCAATGGTCTTTTTATCGAAGTCCATACAGAACCGGAAAAGTCAAAATCAGATGCCGCTTGTATCATGCCGATAGACTGGCTCGAAGATTTACTGAAAGTATGCAAAAACATATTTGAGGTCATACGCGGATAAAAAATGTCAGATGAGAAGAAATATTTCTATGGGCCGGTGCCTTCACGAAGATTGGGATTAAGTTACGGCGTCGATATCGTACCGTTCAAGGTCTGTACGCTCGATTGTATATACTGCCAGCTCGGCAAATCCACCGATTTGACCATAGAACGAAGTAACTATGGTCCCATTGAGCCTATTTTATCAGAATTAAAAGAGATTTTATCCAAAGGTTTAAAAACTGATTTTATCACTATCGCCGGTTCCGGCGAGCCGACATTGAATTTACAACTGGGCAAACTTATAGAAGGCATAAAGAAAATTACCGATATTCCCGTGGCTATTTTAACCAACGGCACACTTTTTTATAAAAAAGATGTTCGCGTCGATTGCGCAAAAGCTGATGTTGTAATACCGTCACTTGATGCCGGTGATGCGGAAACCTTCTATGAAGTAAATCGCCCACACCGTGATATTAATATTGAAAACCTTATTTCCGGATTAAGTGAGTTCAGAGATGAATTTTCCGGCCAGATATGGCTCGAAGTGTTTTTTGTCGAAAGTCTCAATACAAAATCCGACAAAATTGCCACAATCAGAAATGCCATAGACCGTATCCGACCGGATAAAGTTCAGCTTAATACGGCCGTGCGCCCGACAGCAGAGCCCAATCTCAAGCGTTTGGATATCGAAACACTCCGTACTATAGCCGC
>CBDURK010000090.1:0-9501 GCA_965369645.1 uncultured bacterium
TCCTTCCATTTCGAGGCAGCGGTGGCCGCGGCGATTAGAAGGTCTCCTTCGGAGTGAAGATGTCCATCGGCCAGTTTGGCCGGTTGACGCTTTGCGCTATAGATGATGTAAGCATTATCGAATTTGTCGATGAAAATCTTCGGGCGATTTCCTGAGACCCACTGCAACTCGCGATGATACCAGCGGCCATTACGACTGCGCCAGTAATGATGGTAGCGACGTGCCTGTGGCGGACCCCACCTTTGCTGGCCCGGCTTGCTGCCGGCTGCTTGAAGTGTTTGGTCCGAGCAATGCCACATTACAACGTGAACGCGGCCCTGGGAATCCACGGCTTGTCCGTGAGTATTCATAAGCCCATGTTCCCGGCTTATATTGACTACTGTAATGCCGGGCGAATTAACGTAGGGCGGTTCGGCGAATGGCTTGCCCGCATTGTTGAGCCAGATATTACCCTGGTCCTCGCTGTAGGCGTACATGAGATCGTGGTTTGAACCCTGACTGCTCTCTCGCCATACCCATGTTGCGTGCAGATTTCCTTTTGGGCCGTAGTTGTATCCATTGGGGTATGAACATCGGGAAGGGCTCTGTCCCATAGAGTCTTTGAATATGCCTTTGTGGGAGTCAATCTGTCGCGTGCTGCTCCATGAGCCGGTTTGGGCGTTATAGTCCACAAGCATACGGTCGCCATTGCCAGAGCCTCCCTGCCGGTAGCAGAACTGCAGGCCGCCTTCGAGGGTTTGCCAGAAACGGGGATATGTTATCCTGATAGGTTTGCCTTTTTCCAGCTCCGAAGTAATCGGCCCGAAAAGAGAAGCATCCCATGTGACGCTTTCGGGGTTGTTGGCTGCGCCTTCGCGAGAAACACGATAATGGAGTGGATGGCCATGATGGTCGAATGTCAGGTGTATGGTTCCATCTTGTGGGCAAATTCCGAAGGAGATTGTATTGTGGGCATCGTTGCTCTTAAAGTCGTAGTCCGTGAAACGGATTATCTTCCAGTTACCTTTAGGTAATCTTCTTCTGGCCATACAGATCCTTCTGTTGGCATCATAATACCCTACGTATTGGTGTTCTGCGTGGGTGACTACTGCGTTCTGCTGGAAGGACAGGCCATTGATACACTGGCCGAACCCTCCCTGGATTGTCAGAGCTTTGGAATCGACAAGACTGTCTCCAATCTTTGTGGCCGACAATTTTGCCCAACCTGTGGAGACACTAATAGTAATAATCAGAAGCAATATGCCGATGAGTTTATTGAATAGTTTCACGTAATCCTCCAGAGGTAAGGTGTTGAAGCCAGGACATTTTGGTTTTTCCGAGCCCACATGTTCTAAGGTTTGTTAGGTTTCACCCATGGTCCTTAAGACTAACAACTGCATTAAGCGATGTATTTGTGTGTCTTTAGAAAGCTGTGGATCTTTATGTACCGCCGTAAGGAGCTGGCCGACAATACCAGCTATTGCCTTTTTCTGTCGTTCGGTCAAAACTACCGAGCCGACCACTTTGTGGAGCAGATTCAGCGATTCCTTGTAGCGGCCTTCCGTTAAGGCGGTATTGGCTTTAATAACATCTTCTTTGGCTGGAGAATCTTCAAAACTGGCGAGAAGTTCGGCTGTTGCGTCAGCCTCCGATGGTGACTTCTTAGAGCAACTTAGAAGCAGAAAAACTATTCCCAGACAGGCCAGAAGCAAAAGACGGATTTTTAGCAGGCCGCTGAAGCCGGCAGCAGTGGGGGGGGAATGTCTCTTTCGAGGTACCTGGTAGATAGAATGTTTTGATAAAATCAAAATAGGATACCTCAGCTAAAAGGCTGCCTCGAGAGTCGTAGTGGTGCTTGCACGTGTCGGTTCGAAGGGAAGACTTTTTTTTGTTGTGGGGTGGACAAGTCCGTAATCACCGCTGGCACGATCCCAGTGTTTTCTGTATTCGGCATGGCCATCGGAAAAGATGAAGTTGCCGCCTTTGTTATGGACATTTGAAGTTTGTTCTCGGCGTTCTTTGGTAAACCATGATGAGTGGTCGCTTTGGCTGGCGAACATATGCCATTCCTGATACTGTGTGCGTTCCCGACCCTCCAGAGCGGCGATGGAACGATTATTCGGTTCAGGTTGGTTCCAGAGATGATTTGACAGAGACCATCCTTCTTGTATAGCGATGATTCTGCCGGGGTTGGGGATTGCCGCCACCCGCCGGCCCATGACGACAGAGTTTACCAGATACCCGGTGCTGCTGACACGAGAAGGAGCATAGGCCGGGTTGGGATTCGGTTTTAGGGACGGGCAGGCATATACCGGGGTTGTGTCTTCCGGTTCCTTGGCGTAAATAAAAGGCCGCAACAATTTTAAGACATTGTCCGGAGCGGCAGGGCTGGCGTAGTCGTAAACGGCGTGTGTTTTCGGGGGAGTTTTCTCGTATTCATTTTGATACATTGCCAGGGCTATGCCTACTTGGCGCATATTGCTCATACAGGATGCTTTGCGACCCTGGTCTCGTGCTAAATTAAGAGCCGGCATAAGTATGCCCATCAGCAGGGCAATGACTGCGATAACTACCAGCAGTTCGATGAGTGTAAAACCCTTCTTCGACATGATTACACCTCACAAAAGCATATTATGGTATAACACATTAGAAGATTATAGCTTAATACTTGTGAGTGTCAAGGCCAATTTCGTATTTTAATCAAGAGCAATCAATTTTACGGAAAATGGCTGTTTGTCTGGACTATGGCTTCAAACGGCTTATATTGTTGTATCACATCGTTGGGATATGCTATAATCATGGCTGGCAGGTATGTTAAAAAAACCGAATCTTTATCTGAGAGTAAAGGCACAAGCCATGCGTAAGCAAAACGGGTTTACTTTGATAGAACTTCTGGTGGTAATTGCAATTATTGCATTGCTGATGGCGATATTAATGCCGGCCCTTCAACGAGCCAGGGATCAGGTTAAGGAGATAATCTGTAAGAGCCATCTGCACCAATGGTCTGTCTGCTTTGCGATGTACACATCCGACTATGACGGCAGGTTCATGCCGGGCATTGATGAAGATTGGGCAACCGGCCAATACTCATGGATATATACGCTGATTCCCTATTACAACGAACCGGCTATTCGGCTTTGTCCCAGGGCCAAGCGCACAGTCGATGAGGGCGGCACAATGCCGTGGGTGGCCTGGGACGTTAATAAAACCAATCCCAGTGATTTTACCTATCTTCGAGATCCGATATACAAGATCGGCAGCTACGGTATTAACTGGTGGATCAATGACAGTGACCTGGTTAATGGGGCACATGATGCTCAGAACAAATGGCGACGGACCGGCCAAAAGAATTCGAGTATGATACCAGTATTTATGGACAACGGTTTCATGTTAGTCCGTCCTGAACCATTAGACCCACCGCCGGACCAGGACGGAGAATTTCTCTGGGCGTTCGGGGGCGGCATGAGACGCGTCTGCACGAATCGGCACAACGGTGAGGTCAACATAGTCTTTATGGACTGGTCAACTCGCAAGGTGGGTCTGAAGGAGCTTTGGACATTAAATTGGCATCGCAGTTTTGATCTTCGTAATCCGTGGACAAAAGCCGGAGGTGTTGTGACGGGTGACTGGCCACAATGGATGAGAAGGTTTAAGGATTACTGAAAACCATTTAGGCAGCTACTTGGGTCTTTTTCTTTTTTCTTAATAGTGCAATTCCTAATGCTCCAAGGCCAAGAAATGCAATCGTCGAAGGTTCCGGATTAGTAACCACATCTATCGTTTCCATTTCTCCGGCCAATGGTCTTCTATGATAGGGGTATCTATATGAATAAGCCAATCCACCCAACAAATTATATTGCCTTTTTTCAAGATAATTATACTGCCCCTTATCTGAGAAATAATAATGTTGTCTGTCGATAGAATCCTGAGCATTAAAGTAATAGTTATTTTTAAAGGTATGCTCATTATCTGGAAATTGATCATCCAAAAACATAAACCAGCCTTTGTTTATTATATTTTTGAATCTAATTGTTTGACCCATATCTTTTTCTTACAACCCGGGATAAAACTGATGCCCCAGAAAATAATTCAATTCTCCAATCAAATGATACTGTCCTCTATCGAGATATTGATATTGCCCATGATCTAAAAAATAATACCACTGGCTATCAATGTAGGTAGATGCGTGAGAGAAGTCTGATAGCATAGATGTTGCTTTAGCATTATTAGCTAAACCGGGGAATATTATTGCTATTAAAAAGACAATTCCAATGTACTTTATAAAATGTTTTGAAATTGCCTGAATAGGTTTAAATATATTGGTAGAGTAATATTCCGCATCCATGATTATACCCTCCTAAATCTGTTCTTTTAGTTTTTGAAAGCGTGTACCAAAAAAGTCCCAAATCTATTTTATTATACACTATTATCATACTGTCAGAGGGCAAATTATTTCTTGGTCAACAGATATTTTGCTCGTTTGCCGTGTTTCTGAGACATCAGTTGGATATTTTATTGCGTCTTTGGCACTTATCTGAGGATTCGCTCTGAAATATTCTTTCAATTTTTTGTTCAAAAGCTTAGTATAGTTGAAAGTTTTTTACAATAGAATCAAGGCCGGCGAAGCAATTATAGCATTTTTCGGAGTCCGAGGTTATGTATTTTCAAAAGTGTATAATGGTTATAGTGGTCGTGTTGTCGGTGTTTTCGGGCAACCTGGAGGCATCTGGAAGCAACGAACAGCAGGAGTTTGACAAGTCAGTGGTTTTAATCCGAAGCGTCCATCAGGACTTCGACTACGTTACACCCTGGAAGCAGAAAGTGATGAATCAGAGTATCGGTTCAGGATTTATTATAGAAGGTAATAGAATCCTTACCAATGCCCATAACGTCAGCAACTTTAAATACATCGAATTAAAAAAGCAGAATGTTGCTAAACGCTATCCGGCCAAGGTTGCCTTTGTCGGTCACGATTGTGACCTTGCGACATTAATTCCCGACGATGAGAGTTTTTTCGATGATACTGTTGCTTTGGAACTGGCGGGAATTCCGAAGGTAAACAGCACGGTATCAACATACGGTTTCCCGGTGGGAGGTAGCCGCATTTCCGTTACTGAGGGGGTGGTCTCGCGCATCGAGACGGATACTTATGTACACAGTGGAGCCGATGGTCACCTGGTTATACAAACGGACGCGTCTATTAATCCGGGTAACAGCGGCGGCCCGGTAATACAAAACGGTAAAGTTGTCGGAGTGGCTTTCCAGGGCCTGCAGATGGCAGATAATATCGGCTATATGATTCCCACAACTGTTATCAGGCACTTTCTCGTTGATATAAAGGACGGCCAATACGATGGTTTTGGGTCGTTAGGTGTCATGATGTATCCTGGTCTTCACAGTGCCAGCTATAAGGATTACCTTCGGATTCCACCCCATGAGGATGGTATCATAGTAGTCAGTACGATGATGCACAGTTCGGTCGAATCGTTACTTCAGCCGGCTGATGTGATAACACGAATCGATAATTATAACATCGACAATGACGGATTAGTTCAAATATATGGTCTGAGACTGCATATGTCTGAGGTAATCGAGACCAAACACATCGGCCAAACGTCAGAGCTTACTTTCTATCGCGATGGTAAACTAATGAAAAAGACTGCAACTGTGGCGTTGAACAGGCCGATCCTCGAACAGGCGCGGCAATATGATCGAGCGCCACGATATGTGTGTTTTGCGGGGCTTACGTTTGTTCCGTTAACACGAAACTACCTCGAATCATGGGGCCGTGACTGGCGGGCGAAAATGCCCCACTATCTGCGATACCTTTTTAGAAACTCTATACAGCTCAATACCGACCGTCAGCGCAAGGAGTACATAGTGCTTGCGGAAATAATGCCAGATGAGGTCAACTCTTATGCCGCTGATTTTAGAAGCCGGCCGGTTGAGAGCATCAATGGAATCAGCATTTGGAGCCTTGATGATGTTTACAAAGCGTTTAAGCAGAACGTCGATGATTTCTACTCGATAAAATTTCTGGGCGACAATCGTACCTTACCCATCGATGCCAAAAAGGCCCGGCAAAGACACCAGCTCATACTTAATAAATACCAAGTACCCGCCGAAACCCGCTTAGAGGAGAAGTTATGAAACAGCACATAGTTTTCATATCTATCGTGTTCGGTGCTGTTATCGCACTGTGTTCACAGCCAACAATGGCCGAACGTCGCCAGAGCGATGTTACCGAAACAATGAAACAATCCATTGTTTACCTGGGGACATCCTTTTACGGTTACGAGCAAACTCAGCCATGGAGACATAAAGATCTTACGGAAAACTGGGCGTGCGGCTGTGCTGTCGGTGAATATGAGGTGCTGACGACGGCCTGGAGCGTCGCAAATTTAGCCTATATAAAAGCCCTTAGATTTGGCCAGAACGAATTTGTCGGCGCTAAGATCAAAGTTATCGATTATGAAAGCAATCTCTGTCTAATCGAACTTGATCCGGATGCGTTGAGCGAGCCTTTGAAGCCGCTTGTATTTAGCGAGGACTACCGAAAAGGAGCTGAGGTGGATTTCTACTGGCTTTCGTCGGATAATCGTTTATATAATGGGCGTGGTTATCTTGACCGGGCAATAATTCGAAAAACAAACACTTCCTATGAAAAACGGCTCCATTACCTCGCTGCCAATACATCCCATCGTACGGGAGCAGGACAAGTTTACTGTATTGACTCAGAACCAATCGGCATAGCGTTCTGGTCCAATGATAGAAAAGAAGCAGGTCTGATTCCTGCTGAGACAATCAACAGGTTTTTAGCCGCCGTTGCCAGTGGCGCTTATGAGGGCTTTGGCTCGGTTGGCTTTACCACTTCGGCGCTTCTTGATCCATCTATGCGTTCATTTCTTAAGATGCCGGCGTCTCTCAAGGCCGGCGGCTATGTAACCGATGTTTATAATCTTGGGACCGGCAGCGATGTACTTAAACAAGCTGACGTCATACTGGCGATTAATGGAAATGCACTCAATTCTTACGGTCAATTCATTCACGCGAAATACGAATTGCTGGATTTCCATCATCTGATTACAAGTAAAACTGCCGGCGAAAAGGTTTTATTCGAACTCTGGCGTGACGGCGAGAAAATTCAGGTCCGGTCCGAGGTTAAGAATTTCAAAGCCTCAGAAATGCTGGTGCCGTATCACGAATATGATAAACAGCCTGAATACATCATCACCGGCGGATTTATCCTGCAAAAGCTTACCCGTGGGTATTTGGCTGAATGGGGTGATGACTGGGCCGGCAAGGTCTCGCCGCAATTATATCATAATTATCGAGAGCTTTCCTTCAAACCTACTTCCGAACGCAGTGACATAGTGATACTAAGTTATGTCCTTCCGGCGAATATCAACCTTGGCTACAGCAAGCTGGGACAAATTATTGTTAAAAAGTATAATGGTATGACCATACGTTCGGTCGCGGATATACTGACAGCTCAGAAACTGAATCCCGAATCCCGGTATGATGTAATAGAATTTGAGATGGATAATCCAGTAGTGGTTATCCCCCGTGAGCAGTTGCCGGCAGCCGATATGTTTATCCAAAGGAACTACGGTATTCAAAAGCTATCAAACGTTAACCTGTGATGTGATTAGAATCCTGCTAATAGTATAATGTTTCAATTAAGAAGCGCGGCAGGATTGGTGTATGCTTCATACCTGTTAAAGTTTTGCCGACTTTTATGCCGGATAAATAAACAATGGCAAAAATACAAGTTAATTGTCTATCCGATCGCGAGATTCAAAACATACATGATGCAAGTATAGCAATACTCCGAGATACCGGTGTTATGGTGCATCACGAGGAGATATTGCAGCTTCTTGGCGAGGCCGGCGCTAAGGTGACGCAGGATAGTAGAATAGCTCACCTTCCGGAGAAGCTCGTCATGGACAGCATTGCGCAGGCGGGTAAGAAATTCTTATTATATGGCCGGGACAGCAGCCAGCCCGTAAGATTCGGATATGGTGATCGAATCCTGATGTCAAGTCCGGGGCAATTCGGCTGGATAGATACAGAGACCGGCCGGAGACGACCTGCAACAATCCGGGATGCAAGGGACGCGATACGTCTCGGGGACGCCCTGGAGAACATCAATATCGTTGGCGTCATGGCGCAGCCCGAAGAGGTCTCCGAAAAATATCGAGATGTCTTTCTCACCGGTGAACTGGTCAAGGGGACTGCAAAGCCAACCCGCTGCTGGGTTCGCAATGGCGCTACAGCCCGTTACATTCTGGAAATATACCGCACAATTGCAGGTGGGGATGCTGCCCTGCGGGCAAAACCCATGGTAGAAGCTTTTCTCGAACCTATCAGCCCACTTCAATTGCCCCGTGACGGGCTTGATATAGTCAGGGAGTTTGCACAGGCGGGCCAGCCGGTGAGTATAGGTCCGATGGCGATGGCGTCTGCAACAGCTCCAGTGACACTGGCCGGGACATTAGCGCAGGAAAATGCCGAGATATTGGCAGGTATTGTCGTAACACAATTGCTTGCGCCGGGTACGGCCATAACCTACGGCGGTATCCCGCATATTATGGATCCGCGTACAAGTATCTGCTCATTCGGCTCGCCGGAGCAGGGACTGATGGCTTTAGCAATGACTCAGATAGCACATTTCTACGGCTTTCCCGTCTATGTCAATGTTGGCCTTACCGATGCTAAAGTTCCAGATGCTCAGGCAGGTATCGAAAAAGCAAACTCAATGCTTCTGGGTGTGCTGGGAGGGGCGGATACTTTTGGTCACTGCGGTATATGCGGAACCGACCATGCCGGCAGTCTGCTTTGGCTGGCTTTCGACAATGAGCTTATGAATTACATCAGGCGAATAGCCGGCGGTTTCGAGGTAAATGCCGAGACACTGGCCACCGACATTGTTAAATTGGTGGGGCCGGCCGGCAATTTCCTGGCAGAGCAGCATACAGTTGAACATTTTCGCCGAGAATTCTGGTTACCAAGCCAGCTATGGACAAGGGAGAGCTTTGACGGCTGGCAGAGTGAGGGATGCAGCTCCTTTGCAGAGCGGCTTACCGAACATGTCAAGAGCATTCTGACAACACATACTCCGCAACCACTTGATGACGCTTTGTCTCGGGAGATTGATCGTATTGTCAAACATGCCGGGCGCGAACTCGGATAAAATCGGTAGCTTTGTATGGGATATTTCTGTAACACCAATGGGAAAGGAGAATCTTAGTTCTATAGTTTCAAAATAGTGGGGGAAGTTCAAGCGATGTTTTTGGAGGCATACATTATGGAGCGCAAAGCAATTCTAAAGGTTGTACTGTTCTGTTTGCTGATTGTGTCGTTTATCCTGCCGGTGCAGGTATCGGCCCAATCCCGGTCCCGCAGAGGCGGACTGTATGGCGACTGGCGGATCAAAATGAAGTTTGGGGAACGGGAGTTCGAGTCGATCCTGGCGTTTTCCAGGAACCGGGAAGGTCAATACACCGGCCACTGGATCAGCTT
>CBDURK010000091.1:0-9458 GCA_965369645.1 uncultured bacterium
TGCGGAGTGATATAGCAGTTCCTTGCTGTTACAAGCGGATTATTTTCACGGGGCGGCTCCTCTGACAGCACATCCAGAGCGGCGCCTGCAATCGTCTCGTTATTCAAGGCATCAGCCAAGGCCTGCTCATCTACCAAAGGCCCGCGGCTGGTATTAATCAGAAAAGCGGTCTTTTTCATCGACTCCAAACGCTCTCTATTGATTATCTTTTTTGTATCAGATGTAAGCGGGCAGTGCAGGCTGATGATGTCACTTGTCCGAAAAATATCATCCAGCCCTGCGAGTTGACATCCTTCCGGGGTGCTCGATGGTTTGGTGGTATCATAAAAGATGACATTCATTCCGAAAGCAAGAGCCAGCTTTGCGGTAGCGCGGCCGATTCTTCCGAAGCCGATTATCCCCATAGTCAGTCCCGCTAATTCAATCAAAGGCGTGTCCCAATAGCAGAAATCAGGACTGGAAGTCCACCGTCCGGACTTTACTGTTTGAGCATGATGCGCAGCGTGATGAGCAAGATTCAGAAGATGAGCAAAGACTATTTGCGCAACAGATTGTGTGCCGTACGTTGGGACGTTTGTTACCGGGATATCGTTATCGTGAGCTGTTTCGATATCTACTATGTTATAGCCGGTAGCCAGCACGCCGATATATTTCAGCTTTGGAAGCTGTTTAATCGTATCAGAGGATAGTACCGTTTTGTTCGTTAGTATGATTTCAGCGTCTTTGGCACGCGGCACTACTTCTTCTGGGGCTGAACGGTCATAAACTGTGCACGGGCCCTGAGACTCCAGATCTTTCCATGATAAATCTCCGGGATTTAGTGTGTAGCCGTCTAATACAACTATATTCATTATCTATTTTCCTTATCGAGCAAATGATATATTTTTATTGTGCGGCTTTATGATGCGGATTCTTCATATAATAAAAGAATCCATCTTCGGCACCCACTAAAAGGTCAGGAATCTCATTTTTGTCCCAGTCCACAACGGTCGGGCTGGTTGTATGGCCGGCAAGGATGCGATTATCAACCATTCCCTGATCGCGGAAAAGATGCCTGTTTCGACTTGCAGAAATATTTCGCAGAAAGTTTATATTTCGACTATTCACCAGCAGGTCCAGTCGTCCGTCGAGGTCCCAGTCGGCAAAACAGAACTTGCGCCGACCGCTTCTGCCTGCAATGCCGTCATTCATTCTCAGCAGGCCGCTGGTTTTATTTTTGGGTCGTTGTATCGAATCAAATGCTGAGATATCTTCGCAGGCAAAAAGCCGTTTGCCCGGCAGCAGGATTAGTTCCCGGTTTCTTCTTGAGCGCTGAAATAGAGCCAGGTATCCATCGTGATCCAGCATTATCAAATCGTTCAAACCATCTGAGTTATAGTCGATGACAACCGGTGTGGTTCGCCACTGGGCAGCAAAGTTTTTGCCATCAGGGTGCCACCAGTTCCAGGTTGGTTTAGGAGGTTTGCCGGGCCACTCCACTTCAATGGGTTGTGCTGCCATCAGTTTAGGTTTTTGCCGTGTTCCGATGTTCCTGTACCAGAGGACTTTTCCCCAAATGGAATTGATGATAATATCCGGCAGGCCGTCATGGTTCCAGTCTGCAACATTCAGCGTCATATAGCCCCATTTGGCTTCGCAGGGTCCCTGGATAGAGCCATTTGGTCCTGCAATAATGCGGATGATTTTGTCATCGGCCTTGAGACAAACCGGAGCGGCCCATTTTGGCGGATTAGCTCCGTCAAGGTTCTCGATAAATCCGACGTAGCCGGCACTATTGCCGCAGATTAAATCCTCGTCTCCATCATTGTCCCAGTCAAAACTATGCGGCGTAACAAGTACTCCGAATTTTACGTCGTCTGCCTGTTGTTGAAAAAAACGCGGCGGCAAAAACTCTGGGCTTTTGTCAATCACTTTGCCAGTGTTTTCCACAAAAGCCACACGCCCATCTTCCTGGCCGACAATCAGGTCCACGTCTCCATCCCTGTCCCAGTCCAGCGCTACTGGAACAATCATACACAAATCCATCTGAAGCTGCTTGCCCATCCAGGTCAGTTGCCGGCCTGCGGCATATCTGGGATGCTCTCGCGTTCCTGTGTTTTCGAACCAGGTGAATTTGTCAACGAACTCGCCACATATCAGGTCCAGGTCACCGTCTCCGTCGAAATCAGCAAAATTTGGAGAAGGCATACCATATACGTCCACCGGTTTGTCGCAGGCCAATATTTTTTCGGCCTTTTCGTATTGTGGATTTTCATTACTTCCTATATTACGCATAAGATACACATATCCATGCAACGGACCGTGTGTCCAATGGCCCTGTTTGTCGAATGCGTTATCCCATCCATAGTCGCTCCAGTCGCCGATGCCTGCTATCAAGTCAAGAGTTCCGTCCCCGTCATAGTCACAATACTGCCACTGGTTGGCGCGGATGCGTCCTTTTGAACTATGGACGTTGGCTGAGGGATAAATAGTCTTGGTTTTTTTGAACTGATTATCCGGCATTTGGAAATCTACAATTTCTTTGGCCGGCAGCAGTAAACGGACTTTGCTATTAATATAGCTCGGGCGAATATTACTATATCCGGAGCCAATCCGAACAGCGGGCTTGAATACCGGCATTTTTATATTACCGCTGACATTCTCGAAGAGATACGTTCCGTTGTACGGCTTGTCGGGACAGGAAACAACTAAGTCGTAGTCGCCGTCATTATCATAATCCATAGGCAGCGGCCAGGCCCAAAGCCCAACCCCCAAATCCACAATCAGGCCGGGATTGTTATACTTTATCCGCTCAAGAGCAGTACCGGATGCAGCGGTTATGAAAATCACCAGAAGAATTATAAACAAAGAAGCAGGATTTTTAATCGTATTAGCGTTCATATTTTTCTCCGAATAATAATTCGTCCTTTCTCTAATGCAGGTATTACAAATATAACGCCCAATTATTTATCTTAGAGAAAAAACACTGTTATGTTTCTTTGTTCGATAAGGATAGCAATTCTGCCCGTTTAGGGAAAGAAGAAACCAAATTGCTTCTCAATGGGAAGAAACATCACAGGGGAAAATCTCGACCAGGCATCGGATTTTTCACTCGTCTTGATAAAGAAACGGTTATTCGGATAAGCTCTGAGTTAATTAATGCTCTCCGATGGTGCAGAACTGCATCAATTCATTAACTTTTGCCGTGCCGAGGCAGATTGAAGTATCTGAAGCGCCATAATAAATCTTTAGCTCCTGACCATCGTCTTCGAGTATAGCACCGCAGGAGAAGACCACGTTATTAACGTCGCCCACGCGTTCATAATACTCTCGCGGGGAAAGAATCGGAATAGCACTTCGACACAGAACCTTAGACGGATCGTCGTAAGCCAAAACAGCCGCACCGAGTCTGTATATCGGACCGCTGGAGGCTGCCTTTACCCCGTGATAGATAAGGAGCCAGCCGTCTTCAATTTTAATCGGCTGCGAAGAAGCGCCGATACGCCAGGAGTCCCAATGGTCGTCCCGAACCGTCATAACACAGCGCGAGTTACCCCATGTTATCAAGTCGTCAGAATATGAAATCCAGATATTGGCGATACCGCCTGCTACGGGCCTGTCGAAGCGCGCATACTTTCCGTTTATTTTCTCCGGGAACAGGGCGCCATCTTTGTTCTCCGGCTCACTGATGAGAGCTATGCGTTCGAAATTTTTGAAATCTGTTGTTTTTGCCAGGGCGAGCAGCGGTCCATAGGGCGATACTGCAGTGTACATTATGTAATATGTATCGTCTATTTTAGTTATCCTTGGATCCTCGATGCCTTTCCTTTCATACTCCTTGAAGCAGCCTTCTTCTATGCAGGGGGACATCACCGGTTCCGGCTCAAGCTCAAACTTATACCCGTCATTACTGCGTGCCAGAGCGAAGACTGAGCGGCCGGTCATATCTTCAATGCGTAAAAGAAGAATGTATTGGCCGTTGTATTTCGCACAGGCAGCGTTAAAAACAGTATTGCATGGGAAAGGAATATCATCGATGGTTATTAATGGATTACCTTCCCAGCGTTGAATAACATCATAACGATTTTTTTTTGCCATTGGGGTTGTTCCTTAAAGCGGAGCTACTGATCTTGTTTTATTTGTGTTGTTTCTGAGGTGGTTTGTGGGACCGCTTGTCTTAGTGCATTGCGCGCGATGCGAGTGACAAATACAGTGACAATTATTGTCGCGAGCAGGCCAATCCAGAAGAAAATCGTGCCTGCGGTACTTTTTTCAACATTTCCGGCTGCAACGTCAGCGAGGCTTCGCAGACCCGCCCCGAAATAAACGTACATTATCGTTCCCGGCATCATGCCTATCCATGAACCCAGAGCATACTTCCAGAAAGAAATTTTCGTCAGCCCGAAAGCGTAGTTCAGCATATTAAATGGGAAGATCGGGCTCAACCGCGTCAACAGCACAATTTTGAATCCCTGTTGGGCAACGGCCTCGTCAATCGCTGCGAACTTCTCATTTTTAGCGACCCTGGTGGCTATCCATTTGCGGGCTATCGTTCGCCCAATCCAAAAAGCCGCGCAAGCTCCCAGTGTGCTGCCTATTGAAACGGTGATACTTCCACGAACGACCTTAAAAATAAAACCTGCTCCAAGGGTCAAAATCGAGCCGGGCAGAAGCAATACACAGGCTACGATATAAAATACTATTACAAACACGTACCCCCAGAAGCCTAATCCCTGTGTCCACTCCAAAGACTTTATCAGCCAATCCTTTACCGGCAAGAATATTGTTCCTGTGATCACACCGGCGATAATTATAGTTAAAACTATAGCTTTAGTGATTCTCTTGCTGTTCCGCTGATTGGAGGGTAATGACTGTTCTGATTTATTTTCTGTTTCGGTCATTGTATGTTTACTCTTTCTTTTTTGGGACGAATTTTTTAATCAGCTTTATGAAGAAATTGTTTTGTAAAATATTGATATAGCATCGTTTAGCCGGCTGGCGAACAGCATCCGAATATGACGGATAAGCGTGAATCACCGAGGCGATTTTGCTGAATGGTAATCCCAGTGATTTGACCAGTTGTGCCTCGTGCATCAATTCGCCCGCTCCGTGGCCGAGGATGTGAATTCCGAGGAGCTTGCCTTTGTTGTCACAGATAAATTTGCTCAGACCGTTCTGAGCCAGGTCGGTTTTTGCACGATCGACATCTTTGTGCTCCCAACGATAAATTCTGATGCTGTCACCGTATCGCTCTCGTGCCTGCTCTTCGGTCAATCCCGCATGGGCGAGTTCAGGGTCTGTATAAGTTGTCCAAAGTATGTTGTCGTAATTGGCTTTTTTTATAGGCAGGCCGAAACACGCGTTGGTCGCTGCGATTATTGCCTCGTATTCTGCGATATGGGTGAATAGATACGGAGGTACAACATCGCCGCAGGCGTAGATATTCTTAGCGGTGGTTTTGAGATGACTGTCAACTTTGATACCCTTTGAATCGAACTCAATGCCGGCCTTTTCCAATTCCAAGCCGTCCAGGTTCGGCCTTCTGCCGACAGAAACCAAAACGGAGTCGGCCTCAATTTGCCGAGCGCCATTTTCATCCTCAATATCGGCAATAATTTTGTCCCCTTGCCGGACAAATCTCGTTGTTTGTGTTCCGGTCAGTATTTCTACACCCTCTGCCCGCAATGTCTGAACCAGTCTGTCGACAAGCTCCTTGTCGTCTTTCTTTAGGATATCAGCCGACCTCTGGATAATCGTAATTTTTACACCGAGACGATTTAGGGCAGCAGAAAGCTCAATGCCGATGGGACCGGCGCCGAGAGCAATCATCGACTTGGGTAAAACTTCAAGGTCAAAAATTGTTTCATTGGTCAGGTAAGGAATGTCTTTAAGCCCATTGATTGGTGGTACAAATGGGTGAGAGCCTGAACAGATAATGAACTTTTTGGATGATATCTTTTTCTCACTAAGCTCGATACTATGGTTATCCATAAAAAAGGGTGCGCCGAATAGGACGTTTATGCCCTCGGCTTCAAGAGTTTCAGGTGGATGGCCGTCTGCGTCGGCCTGGACAACCGCTCTGACGTGTGCCATAACCTTGTCGGCGTTTAATTCAATAGCTGTGGAAGGTTCCAGTCCGAATTCCCGAAGTCGAGTTATCTGGTGGGCAATGTTAGCTGATTTGATGAGTGTTTTGCTTGGGACGCAGCCGAACCAGGTGCAATCTCCGCCCAGTTTTCTTTTTTCGATAAGGGCAGTCTTTTTGCCCAATCCGTTAGCCACCTTGCAGGCAACCAGACCAGCCGAGCCGGCCCCTATTATTACTACATCATAATCGTACATCAGATTTGCTCCACGATCCATTTGCCGTCAAATATGAATAGGTTTTCGATTTCTCAAACGCTGTGTTTTTTGTTCTCAATAATAATGATTTCAAGTCTGCTATCGTGTCCACATCATACCACAACGGCATGAGATGCATTTTTGGTCCATGTCGTTTCAGAATACTAACCGTTTGCTCGAAAACGCTGTCGGTACTCCATGATATATTGTCAAATGCCTCGGGGATGAATCCTTCTTTTGAGAAGCCTATAAGATAGTATCCTCCGTCCTTGGCGGGACCTATCACGGTATCATGCGCATCAAGTGCCTCGAAACTTTCTGTTAAATAATTTGTGGGCAGGTCGGGGCTGTCAGAACCGATAGCTACAATGTTTAAAAAGCCTTCTTCGAACACTTTGCCAAAGGCGTTCCTGAGCCTTTCGCCAAGGTTCTCCCCTGTCTGAGCTCTGTAACAATGTTGTTCACCCAGCCATTCGGAAAAATTTAATCTCTTGTGGGGCGGATAAAAGCAAAGCTTCAAGTGGACGTCAAGATTTTCTGCAAGAGATATCGTATCTTCAACAAAACATTTGTAGAGTCCGACCTCGAAGTCTCCATCTGTCTGAGCGGCAAGACGCGTCTTGACCTGTCCTTTGACAGGCGACTTAACGAACACAAGAAGGCAGTTATTGCTGTGGTTCATCTGGCTGTTTGGTTACTCCTTCTACTTTTTTGTTTGCTGCTCATTCAGAGACCAGTCATATTTTAGATATTTGATTTTGAACTTGCCGGCGAGCACATAGTCCTTCTGCACATTAAGATGAGATGCTATGAAATTCAATACTGCGGACTTTTCTTTGTTGTGCCTGCCAATGTTCTTTTTGAGACCATATTTTTTGATGAAATCAGCGGCAAACCACTTGAATATTGGCGATAAGTATATTCTGTTATCGGTACGCTTAATTTTGAATTTTTCGAGATTGGCAAGGAAACGACGAGCCTGATCGTTGAGCTGCTCTTGAAGTTTATCACCGATATAAGGCTCATTACGAAGAGATGGACATCCCATAGCTGCGCAAACCATAGCCATATGTATTCCGGGCTCATCGAATTTCACACGAAGTATCTTATGCTCAATGTGACCGAGAGTTAGATTTTGCCCCATCACCTTGAATTTTATTTTGTCCCACACGCCCGCTATCTGCCGGATGCTGTTTTTGGGGTAAATTCTTGATTTGAAGAAGGATGACTTTATCGGATAGTTATCGATAATCGCCTTCAGTGTCAGGGCATTATACGCGTTGAGCCAGAATGCGATCTTTGTGTTATCATCCCACTTATCAAAATCTTTTCTGTCCAAATTTCGCAACTTGGTTGTGAAAGCCAGCAGCTTTTGTGGCTCGGCATTTAATTTTTTATAATTGACCATCCCGGCATCATCGACATTAATCTTTAGCGTATCTGCGAAGTTACTATAATCAAATCCTTGCTTTTGTGACTCGGCAGCTAAGGTTTGTGAAGAAAAGACAGAAGACGCCATGAACAATCCCGTCAGTGCAAATAACAGGTAGTTGTTTCTCATTTGTATATCTCCTATGTCAAGTCTCAATTACTGCTTAATTAATTGCCGGTTTTATTTAACGAGCGAACCTGTGCAGCTCGAACCCGCTCCTGCGGTACAGCAAAAGCAATGCTCGCCGGTTATTATCTCAATACCTTCGGTAAGAATATCATCGAGTTGTTCAATGGACAGGCTGTTTCCTGCTGCGTCAATAATCGGTAATCCCAGCGCTTGGTTAAAATCACAGTTGTAGAGCATCCCCCGGTAGTCAATACTAACGAGATTGCGGCACATAATATTTTCAGCCGCTTTTGTATTGAAGTTCTCGGCCAGCATCTGCAGATATTGTTTGAGCCGACCGTTTGCTTCGAGGTGCTGCCTGAACCGGCCTATAGGCGCATTAATGATGGTAAAAAGATTGTTGAACATAACTCCATATTTGTTATTGAGCTCTCTTTTGTAATCAGCTTCGAGTTGTTCCTGCGGCCCGGGGAGAAAATCTCCGCCCGGATTATAAACCAGATTCAACTTCGGCCCCTTGTCAGAGCCATAGCTTAGCTTATTTAACAGCTTGAGGGCCTTTACGCTTTTTTCGAAAACACCTTCACCGCGCTGCTTGTCCACATTTATGGGCGTGTAACAGGGCAGCGAGCTGATAACCACTACTTTATGCTCCTGATACCATCGTGGGATCCACTCTAATCCGGGCTCGAAAAACACGGTAAGATTCGTTCGCACCATCATGGGGGATGCAAATTCGTGAACATTCTCTACGAAAAATTTGAAATCGGGATTGAGTTCCGGACAGCCGCCTGTTAAGTCAATGCACAAGCCCGAGTGATTTTGCAGAAAGTTGATAATCTTTTCCATAACCGATTTCGACATTATTCTCTGGCCTTGCGGTCCCGCCTGCACATGACAATGGGCACAACTTTGATTGCATCGATTGCCCATGTTAATCTGCAATGTCTCAAGCCGATTAAACCGCAATAATTGTGCGTTGGTGTTTTCAATCTCTTTCCTAAAATCCGGAATCATCTAAGTTCCTTCCATATACTATTGCCTGCAATCAGGATAAATCAGAGTCGATTTTTTGTTTAACTTTTTTAATTCTAAAGGCCAAAATGGTACGGTCGTCTCCAGGTTTGGCATCTTTTGAAAAGAGTTCTATTTCTTCGACAATCGAATTAACCAGCTCTTCGGCGGAACTGTCTCTCCGACTTTCCAGAAAATTCTCGAACTGCTCAATACCATAATTTTCTCCATCGACATTTTGGTTCTCAATAACGCCGTCTGATGCCATCAGAACAATGTCACCCTGGCTCAAAACTTCATGTGAGGTAATTATATCTATGTCTTCCATGATTCCTAATATCATATTGCGAGAGTTGCTCAGAGAACAAATCGGCTCGATCTTTTGTCCGGAAATTAACCATGGTTCAGGATGATGTCCGCCGTTGATACAATCTAACCGGCCGGTTGAAGGGTCATACAAAGTTGCGAAAACAGCGCTGAAAGAGTCGTCGGGTGTTAATCTGTATAAGTTTGAGTTCAGCTCCCTGATGAGGTCTTCAAGAAGTTCGCCTCTTTCCGTCCA